>CAVIUM010000049.1:0-13894 GCA_963645865.1 Lachnospiraceae bacterium | reverse complement strand
GCATTGCGCTTCTGCTATATTAATCCTCAAATGCGCTCTGAAGAGGATTATTATCCCAACGCGTTTCACCCCCCATGATCACCCTGGTCGGCACGGGACACGTCTTCAATCTGGCGGAGCCCGTGGCGTTCATCGTCAAGAACACCTGGCCCGACGCAGTCCTGTTGGAGCTGGATGTCGGCAGGCTCAACGCCATGACCGCCGCAGCCGAAGGCGAACCGAAGGACGAGCCGGAGATGTCCGCGATCTACAGGCAGACCGCCATGTACCAGCAGAGGATGTCCGAGGAGCACGGGACGAAGCTCGGAGGGGAGTTCCTCGCGGCGATAAACGCGGGAAAGCTCGCCGGAGCGGAGATCATCCCCATCGACACGGATGCGATGAAGGTCATGAACGAGATGTGGGCCGAGATGTCCGCCATGGAGCGCTTCAGGTACCGCCTTTCGGGGATATCCGATTCCATCGGGGGGAAGAAGAAGGTCGCCGATGTTCAGAAGAGCTTCGCCAGGGACGAGGAGGCGTACATCGAGGGGATGCGCAGGAAGTATCCCACCCTCGTCCGCAAGCTCATCGACGAGCGCAACGTCCACATGGCCGAGCAGATCAACGCCCAGTCCGAGAGGTTCTCGAACATGGTGGTCATCGTCGGGGACGCGCACGTCGAGGGGATATCCAAGCTCCTGAACGAGAAGGACGTCCGCAAGATCCGCTTGGCGGACCTGATGGACCGCGACAGGATGGACAGGGTCAGGGACATGATCTGGAAGGGGGACACGCAATGAAGGTCGAGCTGATCGCCTACACGCCGGATGCGGACAGGATATGCGCCGCCGCAGGGAACTCGTGCTATTCGGACCGTCCGGCATTCGAGATCATGGAGGACATCGATTCGGAGAAGACGCTGTCCCGCATAGTCGGGATGGGGCACCACTCGGTGATAGAGCACGCCGTGTTCACGTTCTCCGTCGAGGGGGTCTCGAGGGCGCTGACCCATCAGCTGGTGAGGCACCGCATCGCCTCATACTCTCAGCAGAGTCAGAGGTACGTTTCCATAAAGGATCCGAGCTACGTCACGCCCCACACCGTCGAGAACGACCCGGAAGCGGAGAGGGTGTTCGAGGAGACCATGGACGCCATCTGGAAGGCCTACTCCAAGCTGGAGGGGATGGGGATCCCGGCGGAGGACGCCAGGTATCTGCTCCCCAACGGGTGCACCACCAACATCACGATCACAATGAACGCCCGCGAGCTCCTGCATTTCTTCACGCTCAGGTGCTGCGAGAGGGCCCAGTGGGAGATCAGGGAGATGGCCGAGCTGATGCTCGAGAAGTGCCGCGAGGCGTCGCCCGTGATATTCAGGGATGCGGGGCCGGCATGCATGCGCGGACCCTGTCCCGAAGGGAAGAAGTCCTGCGGGAAGCCGAGGAGACCGTGAGCGTCATCCATCTGGCCGGCGGGTGCTTCTGGGGGCTCCAGAAGTACATATCGGAGGTCCCGGGGGTATTGTCCACGGAATGCGGGTACGCCAACGGCGATCCGCTGTACATCCCGGACTACATGCTGGTCTGTTCGGGCCGCATGGGGTACCGGGAGGCCGTCAAGGTGGTCTACGATCCGGAACTGGTGGATCTGGAGACCATCCTGGGTGTGTTCTTCTACCTGATCGACCCGACCCAGGAGCGCGGACAGGGCAACGACCGCGGGATCCAGTACCAGACCGGGGTGTATTGGACGGATTCCGGGTCAGAGGAGGTGGTCCGCAAGGTGTTCGCGGAGCAGGAGGAGTCGTTCGACGAGTTCCATGTGGAGATGGGCCCGCTGACGACGTGGACACGTGCCGAGGAGTACCATCAGGACTACCTGCTGAAGAATCCGGGCGGGTACTGCCACATACCCGTTTGGAAGACCGCCGTGCTCAAGCAGCTCCTGGACCGCATGAGCGGCCTCAGATCTTCCCGAACAGGTCCTCCATCTCATCCTCGCCGATGATCCTGTCGGATTTCTTCTTCGCGTTCTTCAGCATCATGTCGATCTTCTGTTCTACGGTCCTGCCTATGAGCGGTTCGATGTCCATCCCGCGGAGGGTGAAGAACATCATGGGGGTCTCGTCGAGCCGATTCCCCACGCCGTACAGCACTGCGGCGACGTGCTTGCACATGTCGGCCCAGTCCGGACAGCTGCAGGAGAAGTGAATCTCGGAAGGCGACGGGAACAGACCGTTCCTGGATGTGAACGCGTCGGCCACGTCCTGCGGGATGTCGCCGTTGGCGAGCGCTTCTATGTTCTGGACCTTGTTGGCGCATCTCGAGACGATCTCCTCCTTCCTATTCTCGGAGAGTTCGTCGATACGGACCTCGACCGCATACGGATGCGGACTGGACCCTTGGACCCTGGCCCTGATGAGGCCCTGCTCGATCCTCAGATCGACGACCGCACCCTTCCTGACATACGTCCTGCCTCTGGGGAGGCGGTTGGAGTAATCGGAATAGCTCTCCAAGTTATCGTTCCAGGCCTTCCCCCACCAGTTCTTCGCTATCTTGGTCCCCTCGATGCGTACGGGTTGACGTTCTCCCGGTAGGTCGTCGGCTCTGGACGCTTTCCCCGTCCCCCTGTATCCGTACGTTCTGCTGGTCCAATATCTGGGCATCGGATCACCCCAGCCTGAACAGGTCCATCAGCTGTCCGTCGTCCAGGTCGGCTATCCAGTTCTCGCCGGCACCGACGATGCTGTCGGCCATGTCCCTCTTCTTCTCGATCATGTCCGCGATCTTCTCCTCGACCGTCCCGATGGACACGAAACGGTACACCATCACGTCCTTCTTCTGCCCTATGCGGAACGCCCTGTCCGTGGCCTGGTCCTCCACGGCCGGGTTCCACCACCGGTCGAAATGGACCACATGGTTGGCCCCCGTGAGGTTCAGTCCCACCCCTCCGGCCTTCAGCGACATGACCATGAACGGCACGTAGCACTTGTCGGAGTTGAATTCCTCGACCATCTCGGTGCGTTTCTTGACCCTCGTCCCGCCATGGAGGACGAATCCGGGCCTCCCGAACACGCCTTCGAGATACTCCGCCAGAGGTTCGGTCATCTCCTTGTATTGGGTGAAGACGAGCATCCTCTCCCCGTTCTCCTTCACGGTCTCGGCGATCTCCGCCAGGCGTTCGAATTTCCCGCTCTCCTTGGCGGAGAACGAGCCGTCCCCGAGATACAGGGACGGGTGGTCGCATATCTGCTTGAATTTGGTGATCGCCGCGAGAACGAGCCCCCTCCTCGAGGATTCGTCGCTGTCCTCCAGCATCTCGGCGAATTCATCCACGTACGCGTTGTAGAGGACGGATTGCTTCTTGGTGAGTTGGACGAACGCGTCCATCTCGTTCTTGTCCGGCAGGTCGTCTATGATGCGCTTGTCCGTCTTCAGCCTGCGCAGGATGAACGGTGCCGTCATCTCGCGCAGTCTCTGATATCCGTCGGGCTTCTCCGACATGCCTTTGGTGAATTCCGTGAACTCCTTCCCCGTACCGAGAAGCCCCGAGTTGGTGAAATCGAATATGGACCAAAGGTCTCCCAGGCCGTTCTCCACGGGGGTCCCGGTCATGGCGACCTTGAACCTCCCGTCCAGGGCCTTCACGGATTTCGTCTGTTGCGTTCCCGGGTTCTTGATGGCCTGCGCCTCGTCGGCGATGATCGCGTCCCATTTCGTTTCCTTGAGGTCATCCCTCGTGCGTACCATCCCGTACGTGGTGATCGTGAGGAACGCGTTCTCGGCATCTCCGCTCCCGTGGACCACGCGGAACGGCATCTCCGGAGCGAACCTTCCGATCTCCTTCATCCAATTCCCGAGGAGGGATGCGGGCACGATGAGCAGGCATCTCTCGTCCCCGAGGGATCTGCGGTGCTCCAGGAACGCGATGACCTGCACCGTCTTCCCCAGACCCATGTCGTCCGCCAGACATGCGCCGAAGCCCAGGGCGTCCATCTGTCCGAGCCAATTCAGTCCCCTCTGCTGATAGGGCCTCAGCGTCCCGCGGAACGATCCCGGCAGCGCAATGTCCGGCAGGTCGGCCTCCTTGAGCTTCGTGAGCATGGAGTCCAGCCATGCGCCGTTGCTGATGCCGTCATCCTCATCCAGGGACAGTCTGACCGCCTCCGCGAGGGTGATGTCCTCCCCGTTCTCCGCGGCCTCGAACATCTGCAGGGCCTTGCGGAGTCTTTCCGCGTTGACCTCGACCCACTTCCCCTTGATGAGGGCGAGGCCGTCCCCCGCCTCCAGAAGCTTCTCGGCCTCCTCGGCGGTTATGTCCATGCCGTCGATCGTCAGGACCGGGCGGATGCTGAGGAGCATCTTCGCACCGAGGTCGGATGGGGGCTTCTCGCCTACGACCTTGGAGACGGATGCGCCCCTGCGTCCCTTCCACCAGTTGGGGATGCGGCAGATGATGCCTGATTCCTCGTAGATCGGGACCTCCTTCAGGAATGTGTATGCGTCATCCGGGCTGAAGCGGAGCGGATGGAAGAGTTCGCCCGATTCCATAAGCGATGAGACGAATCCGCTACGGTCCGCAGCTTCGTTCAGGCAGGACAGGAGCGACAGCATCTTCCTTGTGTCCTTGGCGTACGCTTTCAGCGCGTGCGCCAGGGGCTTGTGTTCCACACCCTTCTTCGATTCGGCCGAATACGTGGCCATGAATGCGAAGCAGGAGTTCTTCCTGTCCTCCACGAGATGGAAGAATATCCTTCCGGGGACCTTCAGGTCGCGGTTCTTGCCGGCTATGTACGTCTCAACCTTGCCGTCGAATGCCGCTATCTCCGCGCGGTATCTGACCAGCAGGCCGGCCCAGACTTCGGCGACCCATTGGGTGTTCACGAATTCGGAACCCTGGATGAACGGCACGGATGCGGCGATCCTCCTGAGGTCGGCAGGTTCCGCATCGGGGGTCGCGGAATCGCGGAGCGTTTCCAGATCCGGGGTCCTGCAGAGCGCATTGACGAATGACGATCCGACCTTGTGGAGATAGAGGAGCGACGGCGAGTACCAATCCTGCGGGTCCCTGAACGAGATGTCGTAGAGGGAGGCGAACTTGTCTTCCAGGAACCTGGAGGCGAGGGCCTCGGCGGAGGGATCGGGGATCACTTCCGGGAAGTTGGGGACGAACCCTGCGGAATTGATGATGAAATCCAGATAGGTCGGGGTCTTGCGTGGCATTCGGCAGTGTATGGCGGATGCGATATAAGGCCATCAGAGGTCGGTCGAGATTTCTGTCTAGATTACATATAAATAGGGCATCCACTTAGTCGGGTCACTCGGTGAATGATATGGGAAGAATAAGGCCCACCTACATCAAGAGAGTCGCCATCGATCTCGTCAGCAAGTATCCCCAGGCTTTCAGCCAGGATTTCGACGCCAACAAGGAGATGGTCAGCACTCTGACAGACGTCTCGTCCGTCAAGATGAGGAACAGGATCGCCGGTTACATCACCCGCTACCTGTCCCATCCTGAGGCATGAGTTAAACGCCTTAAACAAACAATTCGGCATCATGCCCGCGTGGGGTAGCTTGGATATCCTGTGAGATTGCGGATCTTTTGACCCGGGTTCGAATCCCGGCGCGGGCACCACTTTTTGCCATTTCAATCTTGGACGTCGGTGCGTCCATTGATCGCCATCGCAGCGTGCGCTGTCGAGACCGCCGATATCGCGATCACGATGATCGACGCCACCAGGGCCGCCCACACTCCGATCCCGGGATCGACGTGCAGCACGTAGTAGTGCGTGCCCATATGCGACAGGAGCTTGTATATCCCCACGACCAGGGCTATGCCGAACAGCATGGGGATGATGTAGGCGGCGATCTTCGCGACCTTCCTTTCGACGACATGTCCGAGGATGAACATCGCCGCGGACACCCCGCTGAGTCCCAGGAGCCAGCCGGGCAGGGTGTGGTAGTCCTTCTCGGTGACCGCATCCTCGAGTTCCGCCCAACGGCTGTCGGTCAGAGCCTCCCATCCGCTCACCGTCCCGCTCACGAGGTCGGCCCAGGTGTAGTATCCGACCCAGACCATGAAGACGCTGGCGAGTGCCAGTAACGAGCCGGCTATGCCGATGATCGTGACGATCCTGCCGGGATAGTTCATCGATAGGGGCAGTCTTAGAAACTATAAGAAGGGAAAGGGGGCCCTTTCGGGCCGGTTTGAATCACTCGGAAGTGTACTTCCCTGCGATGTCCAGGATCGCACCGAGGATGAGCAGGACGGAACCCGCGAGCGAGATCCAGAGTCCTGTTCCGGCGGTGGTGGACGCGACCTTGTATCCGAGGATGACGAGGTTGTCCATGGTCCCGTTGAATAGGACCATCAGGATGAGCGCGACGACGCCGAGGATCAGGGAGATGATCCCGAGGATCCTGTTGGCGGTGGCGTTCTTGAGGACGATCGGGAGGATCGCGGTGAAGAACGCGACGACTCCGGCGATGAGGGTCACGAGCGGGGCGTAGTTGTATTGCGCATCCGCGAACGCGTCATCCGTGTAGACCTGCCATCCGGTGTATTTGCTGCTCCCGAGGAGGACGACCTCGACGTTGACCCAAGCGACGAACACGCCGATGATCAACAGGAGGGCTCCGATGAGCGCGACGATGCCCAGGACATTGCCTTTGCTGACTGTTGCCATATCAAACACCTCTCGGTTTTTGACCGTGCTCAAGTATCGAGCCGGCCCTTACTTAATGATATGCGTCAGCCTTTATAACCGACTCATTCGTCCTCGGGTTCGTCGGGCTTCGGCCACACCTCGCGGACCACCTCGAGGTCGCCGGGCGGGACGATCCTCGACACCTCCTCCTCGGGCACCTCGAATCTCTTGGCGATCTCGTTGGTCTTCCTGCCGGATTTCGGCTTCCCGGGGCGGATCACCATGTACTTCTCGCATCCCGCGAAGCATTCCGACGGTCCGCACATGATCTTCCTCGAACCCTCGTACTCGATCTCGCCGATGGTCAGCTCCATCGGCAGGTGGTACTCGTAGTTCCTCTTCCCGCGGACGATGAACGCCCCCCTGGGGACGAACTCCCCCGGATTGGGGGTCTTGCTCACCTGGTCGGGGTAGACCCAGAATGCGCCCCCCTCGGAGAGGGCTGCGATCCACGCCTTGGATTGGGCGAGGGCGAACAGGCAGGCCTGCCTCAGCTCCTCGTCGGACGCCTTGGCCCCGTCCTTGACGATGACCGACGGTGCTCCGTGGACGTCGGCGTGGGCGTACAGGTCCCCGTCCTTCAGATGCTTCTTGACGATGTTGTCGTTGCTGTGCGCGTCCCTTCCGGCCATGACGAGGCGTCCGCCGGTGGTCACGAACCACTTGTAGCGCTCGAACCAGAACTGCTTGGTGGGCTGGGCGCGCTCGGCGGCCAGCGCCCTCTCCTTGTCGAGTCCCTTCTGGATCTTGGCTAGCTCGTCGCGGCTCTGCTTCAGCGCATCCTCCGCGCGGTCGGCCTTCTCCCCGATGTCCTTCCCCTTCTGATACAGGTCGGACGCGTTGGCGTCGATGTTCTTCGTCCAGTCGAGATCGACGGTCTCCTCGGCCATCTTGGCCCTGACCTTGTGCTTGGCCGGGTCGATGGAGACGACGAAGGGGATCTTGGACGCTCCTTCGGTGAGCTTCTCCCACGTGAGCTTCTTCGACTGCTCGTCGAGGACCTTCAGCAGCTCGTCCGCCTTCTGATAGTCGGTGTATAGCGCTTCGGCCTTCCTGCGGTACTCCTCCTCCTGGAGCTTGTACTCGCTCAGGGTCTCCTCCTGCTTGGAGATCCTCTTGAGGAGCTTCTCCACCGCGGGGTCGACGTACGCCTCCTCCTCGGCCTTGCCGGTCTCCTCGAGGTATGCCTCGATCACCTCGGACAGGGAATCGAAGCGCTTCGCCTCCATGTCCGGGTGGGATTGGAGGGTCACGGGGGCGAAATCCTCGATCTTCCCGTCCCTGAGGTACGCCGTGGGCTCCGGCTCCTGGAGCACGCTCTTGACGATGCCCTCCATCGCCTCGTACATCCTCGCGACGGTCGCATCGTCCACGTTCGATGCCGGGGTGGATTTGTCGATCCCGGATCTGACGCAGACCTCCTCGGCGTACTGTCCTCCGAGGTTCACCGCAGTGGCGAGGGTCCTGACCGTATCCGCTTCGGACGATCTGAAAGCCGTCAGGAAATCGGACTCAACGGATTCGGTGGGGTCGAATCTGGATTTGGGCATGGCATACGGCTCGCCGGGGCGGGTCTTCCTGTCCCTGTAGGTCTTCTGGACCAGGCAGTTCTGGATGATTCCGTCCTTCAGCAGCAGGACGTTGCCTCCGCCGAACATCTCGAAGATGAGCCTGTAGTCGCCGTCGGATTTGGACAGCTCCATCTCCACGACCCTGTCGAACCCGACCTGCCTGACCTTCCCGATGCGGGCGTTGTCGATGTACTTCCTGAGATAGGAGGCGAATGTCGACGGCATGGTCGGCGTCTCGGGCTTCTTGGACGGGCAGTAGAGCCACTTCCTGTCCTCGAAGAGGAGTTCCTTCTTCCCCTGACCCTGGATGTTGAGCCTGAAAAGGACGTTGCCGGAGCCCCAGTGGTAGATCTTGTCCATATGGGCGCCCTCGAGCGATGCGAGCTCCGTGACCACGGAGCGGACATCGAAGGAACTCATCTCTTTCTTCATGGACGTCCCAATCGCGGAAGGATAGATAAGAGGTGCTCTTCAAAGCACGCGGAGACCGCTGACGACGATCTCCTCCCTGGAGAAGCTCGCCAACAGGGAGGACACCTTGGACTCCACGTCCACGTTGGGTCTGTGTGCGAGGGCGCTGACCAGTTCGACGACGATGGTCATCGCCGACCTCTCGTCCACGCTCTCGGGCTCGTTGGCCATCATCTCGATGAACATGAACGTCGCCCCGGTGCATGCGTTCAATCTCAGGAGAGGGTCGTCGATATCCGCGTACGCGTCGTTGACCGCGCCCGCGGTCCTGGCCCAATCCAGCACCGCCGTGTCCACCCTCGTGCGGACGTTCCAGTTCTCGTTGGCGATGCACAGGAGCTCGGCGATGCGCTGGGAGCGTTTGGAGAGGTAGAGCTCTATGCACAGCATGTAGGTGAGCAGGTCGATCTTGTCCGATGTCTCCGGGACGTGTTTGGGGGCCTGTTCCATGACCTCGTGGAGGGACATGAGGATGATGTCGGTGAAGATGGCCTCCTTGTTCCTGTATATGTTGTACAGGCTGCCGTTGAGGATGCCGACCCTCTGGAGGATCTGACGGGTGGTGGTCTTCTCGTACCCCTGCTCGAGGAACAGCTTCATCGACTCCTCGAGGATCCTCTGGCGGGTCTCCTCCGTTTTCCCGTAGCGCTTCTTGGAGCGTATCTCCGTAACGATCGGCAGCGACATCTTCCCGGCCTTCCTCTCCTCTTTGCCGTTCTGGGATGTGTCGGTGGCTATATCATCCATTCTCTCAGGCCCCTCGAAACAGGGTCTTTGTTTCGAACAACGATTTGAGCGTGTTCAAAATACTTAAATATCGCCTAACTTTGAGCGCGTTCAAAGGTGAATCCGAATGTTCGAGAAATATTCTCAACATGTCCAGAAGCACCCCAAGACGATCATCGCCCTCTGGGTCGTCGTCCTGCTGGTCGCACTGCCTTTCGCGGTGCAGGCCGACGACGTCCTGAACTACGACATGACCACCATGGGGGGACTGGATTCTGAATCGATCGACGGGAAGAATCTCGTCAATGACTATTTCGACGCATCGCTCAGCACCGATACGGTGCTGGTGATCCCGTACGAGGACTCCGAGAAACTCGCATCGATAGAGGCGTTCGTCGCGACCGGTGCGCTGGAGAACGCTTTGGAGGAGAAGTACGGCGCGAACAAGGTCACATTATCCATCATGGGCTCCTTCAGCAAGGAGGACGCCCAGAACGGCGTCTATCTCATGACCATCCAGTACAACGACGACAGCATCTCGGCCATCGACTCGGTCGGGGATACGAGGGCCGCCGTCGCCAGCGCGCTGGATGCCGCTGGGGCCGATCTCAAGACCTACGTCACCGGAACCGCCGCCATCGCGTACGACACCCTCCAGGGCGCCAACGCCGATGTTCAGAGGATCGATCCGCTGTCCATCCTGCTGATTCTCGTGCTCCTGGGTCTGTTCTTCTGGACCCTCGTCACCGCCCTCGTGCCCCCGCTCGTCGTGGGTACCGCATACGGTATCGTCCTGGCCCTGATGTTCGGTCTCGGCCAGCTGTTCGACATCTTCTACATCACGAAGACGATCGTGCTGGTCTCCATGCTCGGAGCCGGATGCGACTACTCCGTGTTCATCATCGCGAGATACAGGGAGGAGCGCCTGTACGGCAACAAGGACAAGCCCGAGGCTCTCACCGAGGCCATCAAGTGGGCCGGGGAGTCCGTGTTCACGTCCGGTCTCGCCGTCATCATCGGATTCGCGGTCATGTCCCTGTGCACCTACAGCCTGGTGTCCTCCATGGCCATCATCCTGGCGCTCGGCATCGTCATGGCGATGCTCGCCGCCCTCTCGCTCATACCCGCGGTCATCGCGCTCGTCGGGGACAAGGTCTTCTGGCCCAGGAAGATCGAGGACTACTCCGGTCAGAGCAAGATGCGCGGAGGCGCCTACGGCCGCATGGTCATGGCCTCCAGGAGATACTTCGGCTGGGCCGGCAAGTTCTCCACCAAGCACGCGGTCCCGATCGTCGTAGTGGCGATCCTCCTCACCATCCCCCTGGGATACGTCGCAGTCACCTCCGAGGACTCCTTCGACATGATCAGCGTCATGCCCGATTCCGAAGGTAAGACCGGAGTCGAGCAGATCACAGAGAACACCTACGGCGGGTACATGATGCCCACCTACGCACTGATGGAGTTCGATAAGCCCATCGCCACCGTCACCGTGATGAACGGCGTCGGCATGCTGACATGGACCGAAGCCGGACAGAAGTACATCGCATCCATCCAATCCGACCTCGTCGGGGCATCCCTGGCGGGAGGGGATAAGGGAGCATTGCAAGAGGCTGACGATAATGTCGGTGTCGTCCTCGGACCCACCCCGTGGGCGTACCTGTACGGGATCGTGCAGAAGATGGTGAATGCGGAGGTCGAGAAGCAGCTCTACGACTACGCGTACAACTACGCCATAACGCAGGGCGGTGCCACCGACGAGCTGGCCAAGAACTTCGCCAAGGCCTATGTCGACGAACACCTCGAGGAGACCCTCGAGGCAAAGGCCACGCCTTCGGCCGTCAACCACGCGATCATCGAGAAGGCCGGACTCCCCGAGATGATCACGCTGCCTCTGGCCGAGTTCTTCGAGAACTACCAGGCATGGGACAAGGCTCCGACCGACTACCTCTCGGCCGCGCTGCCTGTGACCATCGCCAGCCTGATCGACTACCAGGTCAACGTCGGCGCCGGACTCGTCTCCTACAGCGCCGAGAACCCCGACACGACCGGGATGTACGCCCAGATCATGATCATCGTCAAGGACGAGCCCATGTCGCAGAACTCCATGGACTCCGTGGGCAAGGCCAGGGAGGTCCTGTCGCAGTTCGCCTCGGAGAACAGCTGGGTCACCGGGACGTGGGTCGTCGGAACCGCCGCCATCCTGTACGATATCTCCGATGTGGTCAACTCCCAGTTCCACTGGATCGAGATCGGCGTCATCGTGCTGATCTACATCCTGCTGCTCTTCGTGCTCGGCGTGTACTTCACCCCGATAAGGTCCCTGGCGACCATCATCATGAGCGTCGTCTGGACCCTCGGTGCGCTGCACCTCGTGTTCGGCACGGCGATGGGGCTGGACGTCATCTGGATCGTCCCGATCGTCCTGTTCGTCATCTGCCTCGGACTCGGAATGGACTACGATATCCTGCTGACCACCCGCATAAGGGAGGGCAAGCTCAAGGGCCTCTCCAACGACGAGGCCATCCAGAACGCCCTCTCCTGGTCCGGGTCCATCATCACGCTGTGCGGTCTCATCATGGGAGGTACCTTCCTCACCATGCTGAGCTCCGGATCCAGCATGCTGCAGGAGATCGGATTCGCCCTCGGCTTCGCCATCCTGGTCGATGCTCTGTTCGTGGTGCCCTACGTGGTCCCCGCTCTGATGCACCTGATGGGAGACTGGAGCTGGAAGGGTCCGAAGTTCCTCGAGGGCCGCAGGACCCCCGAGGGCTCCAAGGACGAGAAGACCGAGTGATCGGCATCAAACCGGATCGGGGGTCATCCCCCGGTCCCCAAACCACTTCTTTTGGATGTCTGGGTTCCGCGGGACCTCGACGGCTTCGAGATAAGCTTTATGTATGATGTGACTTTACGCAGTCCTACAACTGCCGCCGTGGCTAAGGGGTATAGCGACGCCTTGGTAAGGCGTAGGTCGTGGGTTCGATTCCCATCGGCGGCTCCATTCTACATCCCCATTATCGCTCTGTCAGTCCTGCCGTTGCCAGTCGAACAGGACCTCCTTGAATCTCGGATTGATCTTCAGGATCGTCTCCCAAATGCGCACCGGTCCATCGTACAGTCTGAATTCGGGCGGTTCAGACTCGTTGTACTCCATGACCTTCCTCATCCAGGGGATCCCGGAACAGCGTCCGCCCGCCAACCCGAGATTCTGGAAGAAATCACGCAGCATCGGGTTGATGCACGGCATCGGATCGATGTCCCCGTTGCGGACATCCTCGCAGGACCTTTGGGGACACCATGCGTTGTTCCTGATCGTCATGCTGTCGGGAGTTATCGTGACGACTATCTCCCCGCTCGTCTGATAGTCCCTGTGGCAGATGGCGTTGATCAGGGCCTCTTTCACCGCATCGTAGGGGAAGTTGGATACGCGGGTGGATTCGGGGCGGTCGGAGTGCTTGTAGGTCCTCTCTGCGACGATGGCATTGCGGAGGTACATAAGGGCCTGGATGGCCTGCACGTAGACGGGTCCCCTGAACGACCGCTCCTCCATGCCTTCGCCGGTGGGGTCGGGCTTGTTGACGATGTCTATCCTCGCGTACGGGACGAACCTCTCGGGGTCCTCGGCGAACATCAGCAATGCCGCATACCTGGGCTTCGGACCTTCCAGGGCTTCGTAGATCAGACGCATGAATCCCATGGCGGAGTCGACGTCGGCGGGGAGGAGGCGGGAATCCAGGATATCGCTCTTCAACCGGCTCAGATAATCGTACATCATGACGGGCCAGATGTCCGAGGGGGATGCTTCCAGGCACGGTCTCATGTCGAAGGGATACTGATGGCTGGTGTATAGAAGGTCGGGATCCGTCTTCTTCATCCGAACGGTCTTCCCGTCGCGACGCACATAGCAGAATCCCCTGGTCCCATCCAGGGGTCCTGGGCAGGCGAACGGTCCCGATCTTCCCTTTTCGGTCACGATGATGAACAAGTTCTTCCCCGCACAGGTCTCCCGGGAGGACCTCGGGATGCAACGCGGAGTGATGAGGCCACACAGGTGCGGCAGTTCCTCCTCGATCTCATCCAGTTCCCTATCGAGGATTCCGGGGATCTCGGTCTCGTATCCGTGCCCGGTGGCTCCGATGACGATGTACCCGCACCCGTAGCCCTCGATGTCGTTCGCGAACGCGCAGATATCGTGCATGACCTTCGCCGGTTCCCATTTCGGGTAGAGAACGACTCTGCATTCCTCGATTCTCCGGGTCCTGATCAGGTCCTCCACATCAACAAATATCGACATTCGTCACACACTCGATTGACGAATGCAACTTGCGCATTTGAATTTACTTATGCTAATTGCTGAAAGGTGTAGGAAAACAGAAAGGAAATGTTCCGGCGGCCTCCCGACCGCCGGGGTTTCAGAACATCTTGTAGACGACGAATC
>CAVIUM010000048.1:0-14222 GCA_963645865.1 Lachnospiraceae bacterium | reverse complement strand
GACATTCAGCATCGTGCACATTGCTCAGATGTAGTCGGAGATGTACGGGATCTCGTGGATCAGGATCTCGTCCAGGGCCTCCACGGCCTCGTGGGAGCCCTTCAGCCTCTCCAATCTCTCCAATTGGGCCGCCGACATGTAACCCATGAGGAGGGTGGAGAGGGTCCCGATGGACAGGGACACCGTGTAATCGGGCTCCATGTCGGTCACCTCGGCGCGTCCCCCGTGGAAGAGCACCGCGAACGTCCCGTTGTTCCACTCCAGGAACGGGTCCTCCACCTCGAACGCGATGCACACGTCCGCTTCGGCATCATCCGTCCTGTACTCCTCGAAGAACATCCCCACATCCACGATGCGGGCCATCATGTACGGGCGGATCGCCTCGGTCACGTTGCCGTCCTCCAGGAGGAAGGCCATCAGCTCGTTGCGGTACGAGTTACCGCGGACCTCGTCGATCATGGAGTAGTGGGCGCTGATGTAGTCCCATAGGCCCTTCTGGGCCTCCATGCCGAGATACACCATCTCCTTGATGTGCATCACATCCTCCTTGATCAGATAGACCATGTACCCCATGGCCTCGTCGTCCTCGTCGTAGTACACGGCGACCAGGGTGTCCTCCTCGTCCCATCTCCAGTACTCCTCCCATGCGACCTTGTCCCTGAGGATGCAGCCGTGGGTCCTGAGCGCGAAGCGGGCGTGCAGGTTCATGAACTCCGGATTGTCCCAGGAGACCCTGCGCACGTATCCGGGGGCGCGGTCCTTCCTGCGACCGGGGTAGATCTGGGTGTCCTTGACCTTGTATGAGATCTTGTTGGAGACGATCTCCCATCCGAACTTCCTGTAGAGGGGGATCGAGTAGGGGAACAGCAGCGCCAGGGACCTGCCGTTCTCGCGGATGCGGGTGAGGCCCAGGTGAAGGAGGTGCTTCATGATCCCGCGCCCGGAGTATTCCGGATAGGTGGAGACGCTGGTGATGTGACCAATGTCGTACACGGACGAGTGGATGTTCATCCTCAGCGGGTAGACGGCAATCTGCGACACGAGATCCTCCCCGTCCCAGCAACCCAGGACATCCGCTCTTTCGAGCACCGGGAACTTGGACTGCATGATCTCGTCATCCCTCCAGCCCGCCCTCATGAGCTCCTCCTCGGTGACCTGGAACGCGTAGCGGAGCAGCGCGTTGTACTTGTCCAGGTCGTCCGTGGTGAGGCTGCGTATCTCGAGGGTCGGGTCGAGGTCGTTCATCGCATCTCCATAGAGGCAGGTTCCATTAAGCCGTATCGTCAGAATCCCGGGCTCTTTTGCGGGAAGGGACCCACGTCCACAGGATATAGAGAGCAAAATGTGGTCCCCACCCCCTGATTTGAACAGGGGACCTGCTGATTTCAGCGGCTGTATCGGTATTCCCGAGAACACTCTACAGTCAGCCGCTCTAGCCAGGCTGAGCTAGGTGGGGACAAGCCAAGGATACCTAGGCCTTATTTTAAGGTATCGTGTCCGATCCGAGGGTCGGCGATACGGGCCAGACATCGTCCGCATTCAGGAACGGTCCTTGCGACCCTTCCCGACGCATTCTATCCCGGTGCCGCCCTCGAATTCCACGATCCTCCTCATCAGCATCTCCTCGTAATCCCACTGTTCGGCCAGGTGCTTGTTCATCTCCCTGCAGGAGATGAACAGGTAGACGAAGGAGTACAGTCCGAGAGTGACGACGATCAGGATCAGATGGGGCCAGATGTAGCGCCTGTGGACGGTGTGCTGCATCCCATCCACCTTGAAGCCGAATCCGGCGCATCTCTCCGAGAACTCCTCGGTGAACTTCGCCTGGACGGCGTCATGGTTCGAAGGGAAGATGAAAACGCTCCCTACGGTGATGGCGAACTGTGCGAGGAGCATCAGCATGACCGGGACGGCCATGACGAGGACGGTGACGGTGACGCCGTCCAGGCTCGCCGAGTCGTAGGTGCGGAATATCCCGATGCCGAGGGCGACCAAAGCCAGGGTGAGGATGATCCATATCGCCATCGACAGGTTGGTCACCGTCCCGCCTATGATGCTCCTGTTCCCGAGGGCCGTGCGCCTCATGGATGCCGAGTCCCCTCCGTGGAAGTCCACGAAGTCCGACAGCGCCTCCATCCACTCCGTGTCCCTCTTCAGATGGTTGCGGTTCCTTCTGGTGACGCAGAAGAGCATGAAGCTGGTAAGCGCCGCCTCGGCGGTGAACGCGGTGAGGAGCATCACCGTGACGCATCCGTTGTAACGGTCCGCCGGGAACGTCGGGTTCCCGTTGGCGGAATCCAGCCAGAGCACCGCGAAGGCGGCGACGGTGCCTATCACGACGGGTATGAACAGGCAGGCGATGAACAGGAACGGCTTCAGCATCATGTCCCGGTCGCCGCGATGGACGACGCAGTCCACGAACGCGTCCGCAGCCTTGTTCCGCTCCATGGGGCGCGGTAAGGATAAAGCGGTAGAAATAGCATCGGCGTCCCATGGCGTTCGGACGTTCGAAGGAAGGGGGAGATGACGGGGGCATCCCGAAGATGACCCGCAGCACGCCTGCGGGCGTGCTCATCGCGGAGGCCTTCCTGGTCTTCATCATGATCACGTACTTCGCCAAGATCTGCGTCCTGTCCATGGGGCTCCTGGTGGAGTCGACGGACGGCCTCCTGCCGAGTTGGAATTTCATATTCTATGTGATCGAGATCGCCATGATCCTCATCACCGCCGATGCGGTGTTCGGACTGTCGTCGAGGAAGCCTGCTGGATGGAAGAAGGCCGCCCGCGGATCGTTCATCCTGTTGGCGCTGACCATCCTGGGTTCTCTGATATCCGAGAGGATCGCCGTGTCCGGCCTGGTATCTCTGGATCCGCTGTACGTGACGCCCATGGTGCTGATCGTCATGGTCGCATTGCTGACCCCTTCGGTCCGCGACTACTACGTCCCTCCGATGGAGTCCCGCCGTCCGTTGAGGTCGTGGGTGGCGTTCGCGGCGTTCTCCCAACTCTATCCCAAGGGGGAGTACCGCATCGCCTATGCGGAGGAGCGCACCGAGCCGGCTCCGGTGAAGAAGGGTCGCCTCGACAGGATAAAATCGCTGATCGGTCGGTTCCGATCCCAGGAATCCACGGTCGCCTTGCGACGGTAGTTCCCCAGACGGTCCTCCGGAGAATATTTGGGAGGTACCGGACAGATGGTATCGGATCCGCAGGCGCCGCACCTCTCGTCGAGGGTGTAGCGCCCGCAGTTCCTGCAGAATCTCATGCGGGAGCTCATTTGCTCTCGCGTTTCAGGGAGGCGGTGCCTCCGTTGGACACGAGGTCGCTGATGGCGGCGTTGGAGACCTCTTTCATGATCTCCTCGGCCTCCTTGTACTCGGCCGCCTTGACGACGACCCTGTACCTCGGGCATCCGACGCACGTGATCTCGGCCTCGGCACCGTCCGCGGCGGCCATCCCTTTCAGGAGCGCGTTGCGGACCAGTTCCATGCCGTTGGGTGCGGAGGATGTCATCTCGAGGATGCCGTCGATCTGGACCGACGGGGCGGCGACGTTCTCCTTCGCCACCTCCATGAAGGTGTCGATCCATTCGCCGTCGTAGTCCTCGAGGAACGCGTCCGTCTCGGCGACGGCCGACTCGAACGCGTCGTAGAGCGACTCGTAGTCTTCCAGCAGTTCGTTCCCGAACAGGTCGTAGGCCTTGTCGACGGAGATCGACATCCTCTCGGCGACGATCTCGACGAGCTTCTCGGCCTTCTTCTCGTTCTTCCACTGCTGGATCTTCTCTCTCTTCTGGTGGTCGTTGACAGCTTTCAGGGAAAGGTCGATGTGGCCCTTCGAGGAGTCCACGCCCAGGACCTTGCAGACTACTTTCTGACCTTCCCTGACGTAGTCCCTGATGTACTTTACCCAGCCAGTGGCAACATCCCGGACATGGACGAATCCTTCCTTGTCGTCGTACTCGTCGAGTGAGACGAAGGCGCCGAAGTTCTTGACGCTCTTCACGGTGCACACGACGAGCTCGCCGTTCTCCGGGAAGCCTCTGACCCTAGCCATCAGCCGACAACCTCGAGGATCTCGCCCTTGATGTCTCCGACGCCGCCCTTCGGGACGACGAGGGTGGAGCCGCAGACGTGGCAGGGGACCTTGGTGGCCGCCTTCTTGAAGACGATCTGCTCTGCTCCGCAGTCGGGGCACTTAACCTTGATGAAATCTCCGGTCATTGGAATCACTCCGTAAGCTCGAATTTCTTCGCGCGGATGCACGGGGAGATGTTGGCCTTCTTGCACTGGGTGCACCTGTACCTGAGGTTGATCCTCTTGGTGGGCTTCTCCCTTCCTTCGGGCTTGGGCCTCGGGAAACCTCCGTAACCGGCGGTGACCTTTCTGAATCTCCTCTGTCCCCATTTGAGCTCGCTGGCTTTCTTCTTCTTGACCCTCTCCACTTCCTGCTCGGTGTGGGTCTTGCAGTAGGGACAGTATCTCTTGATTGTCCTGGGCATCTTCATTTGAATCACCTAGAATGTGAACGGGGACGTGCTAATATGGGGGTCATATATAACAGTATCATCGCACGCGAGGTCATGCGGACGGCTGTCCGTCATCCCCCTGGGCCTGCATCTCCGAGGCCGCCGAGACGTTGCCTTCGCGGTCGCAGACCAGCGCTTCGAACGCCGTGTTCAGGAACAGCCCGTTCTCGACGACGCCCGGGATCACGTCGATCCTCGACTCGATGAAGAACGGATTGTCGATCCCCTCGGGGAACCTGCAGTCGTAGATGTAGTTCCCTCCGTCGGTGACGAACGGCTGACCGTCCCTCATCCTCAGGACGGGGTCGCAGCGCTGCATCCTCAGGGCGTTCTTGGTGTGCTCGTGCCCGAACCTCAGCACCTCGACGGGGAGAGGGGCCTTCGTGCCCAGCTTCCCGACGAGCTTCGAGTCGTCGGCGATGATGATCTCCTTGACCGTGGCCGCGGCGACGATCTTCTCCCTGAGGAGGGCGCCTCCGAGCCCCTTGATCAGATTCATCTTGGGGTCGATCTCGTCGGCCCCGTCGATGGTGACGTCGAGCTTGTCGACCTCGTCGAGGTCGACGACCCTGATGCCGCATCCCTTCGCGAGCTCCTCGCTCTGGACGGACGTGGCGACGCAGGTCAGCTCGTACCCGTTCTCGTTGACGAGCTGCCCGATGCGCTTGATCGCGTAGTACGCGGTGGAACCCGTTCCCAGGCCGACGTTCATCCCGTTCTTGACATAGGTGTCGACGGCCTTCTCTGCGACGATCTTCTTCATCTCTGCGGAATCAAGGGGCATGCTCGTTCACTCCGCCTCTCCGTATCATGACCACTATAATCCAGTTTTCCCCGTGCTGGTCATCACCGGTTCCGAGAGGTGTCGTTCTAGATAGTAACATTATAAGAGCATAGCTCTTCATGCACGTCCGATGACCGAGACGAAGACGCTGGTGCTGCTGTCTCTGTTCCTATCAGTGGTCTCCGGGATAATCGCATTCACGGCGGGCAATTGGACGTGGATCGTGGTCTGCATCGTGTGCATCATCGTCCTCGCGATACAGGAGTTCCGCGATTTCGGATACTACTACGACAGGAAACTGGTGGTCTCGACCATCGCGGGTCCCGTCGCCGTCATCCTCGTCACCGTCCTGAATCCGACGATCCATCTGCACGACGCCGCCCTGTTGGACGTCACAGGATACATGTATGTCATCCAGGCCGTACAGGCCTATCAGTACTTCGTGCTCGGGTTCATGATCGCCCTAGTCCTCGACAGGAGCTACGGTCTGAAGATGACCGGCCCCTGGCAGATCATATTCGCGCTGGCATTCGCCATGACCATGTCGGTCGTGTCGATGTTCTACATGTTCGGTCTGATGTACGCCCGCGGATATCCGGTGTTCAACGAGGACTTCCATGACGGAGACATCTACACCAACTCCATCCTGATGATCGCCCCCGTGGCCTCGACCATCGTATCGCTGGTCATGGCGGTTCTGCTGTACCTGGGGATCCGCGGCCGCGACGAGATAGAACTACTCCCGGAGGCGCGCGCATGATCTCCCTCAGACCCACCGCGGTCGATGTCATGGCCGTTGCATTCGGCATATTAACGATGGCCCTCGGATTCAAGGGGGGATCGCTCGATACCACGGTCTTCTTCATGGGGGTGATATGCGTCATCCCCGTCATCCTGAAGTATCTCGGCATCATCGAACTCCCCGCTCCCCTCATGGTCATGATCGCCATCGCACCCTGGCTCCACGGCCTGGGACTGGCCATGGGGTACTATGTGTCCCTGGACAACTACGACACGCTGACGCACACGTTCTCATCGATGGTCGTGGCGGTGATCGTATTCTACGCCCTGTCCTGCATCCACTACTACGGCGGCGGGAGGGTGAACTTCGCCGACAGGGGGCTGGTGATCTTCACCGCACTGCTGTCGATGACCTTCAGCGTCTACTGGGAGGTCCTGGAATACACGTCCGACACGTTCCTGTCGTCGACGTCCCAGTACAGTCCGCACGACACCGTAACGGACCTGCTCTGCGATACGGCGGGGACGTTCATAGGTTCCGCCTGGGTCGGGTTCTACATGAGGGGCCGCACCACCAAGGACGTAGTCGAATCGTTCCACCTCAGCGACAGGATCCAGACGTTCGTATCGAAGAGGACGATGAGGTGAGGCGTCCGGGGTCTCGAAGGGCAATTATACGCCCCGGCGCATCCCGCACCCATGAGGCTGGCGTCCCTGTACTCGGGCGGGAAGGATTCTACCTTCTCGCTCTATCTGGCCGAGCAGATGGGCCACGATGTCCCGTACCTGGTGAACATCGTCCCCGAAGATACCGCGTCCTGGATATTCCACACGCCCAACCTGTCACTCGTACCCTTGATGGCCGAGTCCATGGGCAAGGAGCTCGTCTCCGCCCGCAGCACCGGCACCGAGGAGGGCGACATGGAGGGTCTCCGCGAAGCGCTGGAGGGGTTGGATGTCGAAGGCGTGGTGTCCGGGGCCATCTGGTCGGATTACCAGTGGGACAGGATGAACATCGTCTGCGGGGACCTGGGCCTGAAGTTCATCGCCCCCCTGTGGAGGAAGGACCAGGACATGCTGATGGAGCAGTTCCTGGATTCCGGGATAAGGTCGGTCATAGTCGGATGCTACGCCGAGGGCCTCGGGAAGGAATGGTTGGGCCGCGAGATAGATTCCGATGCGGTGGAGGCGCTCAAGGCGATCCGCGCCCGCACCGGGATAAGCATCATGGGGGAGGGAGGGGAGTACGAATCCCTCACCATCGACTCCCCCATGCATTCGGTCCCGCTGGAGATAGTCTCCTCGGAATCCGATTGGTCCAGCCAGGGCGGGACCCTCAGGGTGACGTCCGCCCGTCTCTCAGAGCGTCGGGCTTGAACGACCTGAGCCTCATGGCGTTCGACACCACGGATATCGACGACAGCGACATGGCCGCCGCCGCGATCATCGGCATCTGATTCACCAGTCCGTCGTATCCCAGCAGCACCGGCAGTCCGGCGGCGATCGGGATGCAGACGGCGTTGTAGCAGAACGCGAAGAACAGGTTCTGTTTGATGTTCTTCAGCGCCGCCCTGCCTATCTCCAGGGATGCGGGCACGCTGCGGAGGTCGTCGTTCATCAGCACGATGTCCGCCGATTCCATCGCGATGTCCGTTCCGGACCCCACGGCTATGCCGAGGTCGGACTGGGTCAGCGCGGGGGCGTCGTTGATGCCGTCCCCGGTCATGGCGACCCTCCTCTGCTTGACCTGGAGGTCCTTGACGATCTCCAGCTTGTCGCCCGGTCTGGTCTCGGCCCTCACATCCCCGATTCCAAGCTGTGATGCAATGTGCTCGGCGGTGTCGCGTCTGTCCCCGGTGACCATGATGACGTCCAGGCCGTCGGCCTTCATCGAGGCGACGGCGGACGGGCTCTCGGGTCTGATGGGGTCCATGATCGTCACGGTCCCGGCGTACTCCCCGTCGAATGCGGCGGAGATGCGCGTCGCGCCGTCCGATGAGGACGTATCGTCCGGCATGGCGATACCGCGCTCCTCCAGGAACGCGCGGCTGCCGACCAGGACGTCCCTTCCGGAAACGAGGCATGATACCCCGCCTCCGGTGACGCTCTCGAATCCGGAATGCTCCGGGATCCGGACCCCCTCGGACGAGGCGTATCTGACGACGGCCTCCCCCAGCGGGTGCTCGGAATCGGTCTCCGCCGCGGCGACGAGGGAGATGAACTCCTTCTCATCCCCGACCGCCGATACGGACACCACCTCGGGATGCCCGACCGTGCACGTGCCGGTCTTGTCCAGTATCACGGTATCTATGTTGGCGGCGGCCTCGAGGGACGCCGCGGTCTTGAAGAGGATCCCGTGCTTGGAGCCCACTCCCGTCCCCACGACTATCGCCAGCGGGGTGGCGAGGCCCATGGCGCACGGGCATGAGATCACGAGGACGGACACGGCGATCGTCAGCGCGAACTCCGGCGTCCTGCCCGCTATGAGCCAACCGACGCATGCGAGCAGGGCGATGACCATCACGACGGGAACGAACACCGCGGCCACGCGGTCCGCCACCCCTGCGACGGGGGCCTTGGTCCCCTGGGCCATCTCCATCATCCTGGCTATCTGGAACAGGACGGTGTCCTCGCCGGTCTTCTCCACCCTCGCTCTGAGGCTGCCTGGGCCGTTCACGGTCGCTCCGTACACCGTATCGCCGACCCTCTTGGTCACGGGGATGCTCTCCCCGGTGAGCATGGATTCGTTGACGGAGGATTCCCCGTCCACGACGACCGCATCGGTCGGGACCTTCTCGCCGGGACGGATGAGCACGATGTCCCCCGGGACGAGGTCTTTGGAAGACACAACGGATTCCGCGCCGTCCCTGATGACCGTGGCCTCGTCCGGTGCCATCTCCAGCAGCTTCCTCAGGGAATCGTTGGTCCGGTACTTCGAGCGTGCTTCCAGATACTTCCCGATGCTGACCAGGGCTATGATCATCCCGGCGGAGTCGAAGCTCAGCGAATGCAGCGCCATGGAATCCCCGGACAGGACCTGCGCGGTCCCGTACAGTCCCATCAGGACGGATGCGGTGCATCCGAGCGATACCAGGGAATCCATCGTCGGGCTCTTGGAGAACAATGCCGGGAAGCCCTTGCGGAAGAAGCGGCGTCCGGCGTAGAGGATCGGTACGAGAAGGACGATCTGCAGGATGCACTGCGCCGTCGCACCGATGCTCAGGTGGATCCCGAGCATGTGGCTCATGGCCACGATGCTCAGCGGGATCGCGAATACTATGGCGATTGCCAGGTCGCGCCTCTGGATGGCCAGCGCTTCCAGGGCCGCTTTGTTCGCCTCGGACCTGTCGTCGCTTATGACCTGGTATCCCGCACCGGTTATGGCATCGGCTATGCGGTCCTCGGTCACGACGGATTCGTCGTACACCACCGTGGCGGTGTTGTTCCCGATGTTGGCGTTGCAGGATGCCACGCCGTCGAGCGCCTCGACGGCGGTGTTTATGCGGTTCGAGCATGCGGCGCAGCTCATCCCGCCCACGCGGAATATGCGGGTCCTCATCGGAACAGTCCGTGCTTGACGGTGCCGCGGAATCCCGCGTCGACGACGGCCTTGATGAGCGCTTCGTCCTCGACCTCGCCCTGCACCACGGCGTTGCCCTTCTTCAGATTGACCTCGACATCCGTTACGCCGGGGACCTCGGAGAGCGCTTTCTTGACGCTCTTCACGCAGCCCTCGCACATCATGCCTTCGATCTTGACCGTTTTCTTAGCCATGTTGCGGTCAACGCCGTTAAAGTATTTAGGGTATACTAAATCGATCAGATGCGGCTTCTGAAATCGTCGATGCCCTTCCTGTTCCCGTGGTTGGCCGAAGTATCGTCGGCACGGTATCCGACGGCGAGGATCCCGGAGACCTCCTCGCTCTCCTTCAGCCCCAGTTCCTTCTTCAGCACCGCCGGGTCGAAGTATCCGATCCAGACCGATCCGAGCCCCAGGGACTGGGCCTCGTACATCATCTGCGTCATGACGATGCTGGCGTCGATGTCCCCGAAGTCCTTGCCGTCGAACGGCCTGGTCCACGAGACGTCCTTGTCCACGACCGTCAACAATCCCAGCGGCGCCCCGTACAGCCTGACGCTCTTCGCCAGCTCCGCATGCGCCTCCGGCGACTCTACCACGAGCACCCTGACGGGCTGGAGGTTCTTGGCGGTGGGCGCGAGCCTCCCGGCCTCGAGTATGGCGTCGACCTTCTCCTTCTCGACCGGCCTGTCCGAATACTTCCTGGAGGAGTACCTCTCCTCCGCAAGTTCCATGAAATCCATGGGGGAGAATCGGCGCCGGGGTATATCATGGCGCCCGGCGCCGTAAGAGGGTCGATGGGATCAGGCGCTGTTCCCGCGCTCGATCGCTTCGATTATCCTGGAGATCTCCCTGTCGGGGTTCTTCCACATGCCGGGGGTCCACACCCTGTGGATCCTCCAGCCTCTGGACTCCAGGTACTTCTGCCTGTGGTAGTCCCTCTCCCTGGTGGAGGACGGGAGGGAGTACAGGTGGCTGTCGCACTCGATGCCGAGGATGAACCTGTTGTTCTGCTTGACCGCCAGGTCGATCTGGTATCCTCCGATGCCGACGTTCCTCTCGACCGTGTACCCCTTGCGGGTCAGGGCGTTGAACACGCGGTCCGCGACCTTGGACGATCCGATCTCGTCGGGCTCGTCCCAGCGGTCGTCGCCGAAGGACTTCAGGATCGAATCCGCCAGCTCCCTGTTCCCGTCGCTCACCGCGCGGGCGTACTGCAGGTACTTCTTCAGGATCCTCGGGCCGTCGTTCTTCACGTTGTCGACCTGGAGGTCCTCCGGCTCGAAGGACGTGACGATCATGATCTTCTTCTTGGCCCTGGAGATGGCCACGTTCAGACGGTTCTCGCCTCCGCGGTTGTTAAGCCATCCGAACCTCTGCATCAGCTTGCCCTCGCTGTTCTTCGCGTACCCGATGGAGAAGATGATCACGTCGCGCTCGTCCCCCTGGACGGACTCGATGTTCTTGATGAACAATCCCACGTCCTCCCCGTTGTCGAACCTGCGCATCTCGTCGTTGACGGCCTTCCCGAAGGACGGGTCCGACGCGCACTCCTCGTCCAGCACATCGCTTATCAGGTCCCTCTGGGACGAGTTGAAGGTGATGATCCCGACGGTCTCGTTGTTCTTCCTGTTGGCGAAGAACTCCTTCAGGAGCTCCACGATCCTCCTGGCCTCGGCCATGTTGGACTTGTCCTCCCACAGGCCGTTCACGCGGAACACCTCTATGGGCGGGCGCTCCGGCTCCTCCACGTTGGGCGACACGTACAGCCTCCCTCCGTAGAACGCGTAGTTGGAGAACGCGATGAGCTCCTCGTACTTGGAGCGGTAGTGGAAGTTCAGCAGGATGGAGTCGTACCTGGACCTGGCGAGGTCGAGCAGGCTCTCCTCCTCCAGCGCGGCGGACACCTCGTCCTCCGGGTCGTCCTCGTCGCTCTCGTAGTCGATCCTCCCCATACCCAGGGAGGACGGGCGCAGCTGCTTGTGGTCGCCGGCGACGATGACCTTCTTGGCGCGGTAGATCGACGGCACGCCCTTCTCGACGTACATCTGCGACGCTTCGTCGAAGATCAGAACGTCGAAGATCCCCATCTCCAGCGGGAGGATCTCGGACACCACCTCGGGGGTCAGCAGCCATACGCGCACCCCCTTGAACAGCTCGTACCCGTAGCGGTTGATGAACTTGTTCAGGTTCCACTTGCGCTTGGACTCCACTATCCTGGCGATGTCCCCGCGCCTCTTGGATTCGGTGATGTACTTCAGGTCCTGCTGGAAGATCTCCTCGACCCTGTCCCTGCACAGATCCCTCTTCTCGCCGATCTTCCTGTCCATGTCGGAGATGATGGATTCGAAATCCCAGATCTCCTGCATGATGTCCTTGTGGGACGCGTCGAACCTCTGGAGGTGCTCGTTCAGGATCCACTCGTAGATCCTGTCGTTGCTCTCCGGGTAGGACATCTTAGTCTCCGAGGACACGCCGAGCACATCCTCGCCGTAGTTCTTCTCGGAGTCGCTGAGCCTGTTGTAGATGGTCGCCCTGGCCGAGTACGTCTCGTACCCGTCCAGCGCATCGAAGAACCCGCGCGGGTCCCTCTTCACGGAATCGAGGGTGTGCGGGTTCACGTTGACGAAGTACTTCCCGACGACGGCGGTGGCCTCGCGGTCCACCTTCCCCTTGGAGAACAGCTTGCCGATGAACCCCTTGGAGTTCAGTTCGGACATCTGGTTCTCCAGGTCGAGCATGTCCGCCTTCATCTCGCCGATGTTGTACTCGGACAGGTCGGGCTTCATCTGCGTCATCCACGGGTACTTCTTGACCAGCTGGATGTACTCGTTGAAGTTCCTCATGAGCGCCTGGTCGGCGAACTTCCTGTGGAGCTCCCTGATGTCGGCGTACTTGAGGTCCAGAAGCGTCGGCTCGATGTTGGATTTCAGCAGCTGGTATTCCTCGAACTGGCGCTTGTCGTTGAGGTCCAGCCATCTGTCCATGGCGTACAGCTTGTACGGCTCGATGCCGAACTCCCCCGGCTTGTACATGACGTCGGCGATGTTGTCCAGCATCAGGACGTCCCTGTCGATGCTTTCCGACACGGATTCCAAGTCGCAGGGTCTGACGGGGTTGGAGGAGCCCATCATCCTGCCCAGCTGCTTGTAGAAGCTCTCCTTGTTGGCCACGTCGTCGATCTGCAGGCAGTATTTCGACAGAGTCCCCAGCCTGGAGTAGACGACGTCCAGCGCCGTCTTCTTCTCGGAGACCATCAGCACGGTCCTGCCCTTCATGACGGCCGATGTGATCAGGCCGGTGATGACCTGCGACTTCCCGGTGCCGGGAGGTCCCTGGACGACGATCTCGTCGCCCTTGTCCATGGCGGTGATGATGTTCTCCTGGGAGCTGTTGAGCGAGTTGATGTAGATCAGGTCGTGCTCCGACGCCTCCAGACCCTTCTTCTCGATCTCGTCCTCGGAGAGGGGGAGGGGGTACTCGGAGAGGTAGTCGGTCTTGTTCAGATCGACGATCAGATCGTTCAGGATCCCGTTGATCTCCCTTCCGGCCAGCATCCCGTCGAAGTCCCTCTGGATCGAGCTGGAGTACGTGGGGTACTTCCCGATCAGGATGTTCGGGACCAGCTTCATCTCGCCGGGCTGGTAGCGGGGGAACTCGCCCGCCCTGTATTCCGTGAACGGGACGGGCAGGCTGTAGGTGTAGTCGAGGGTGATGCCGTTGGCGTTGTAGAACTCCACCAGGTTGGACAGGAACGATTCGGCGCTGTAGTCCTCCAGGATGTTGTCCGGGAGCGGCTTGTTCTGTCCGCCGGCCTTGATGAACCCGAGGATGAGGGTGTTGTTGTAGATCGCATCCCTCGAATCGTCCATCTTCAGCGTGATGACGCGGGTGTCCTTCTCCAGGACCACCGGGAAAAGCGCCAGGGGCGCGCGGATGTCCAGCTCGCCGTCCGGGGTCTTCCCTTCCACGAACGGGTATGCGACGTACAGGTCGTACTGACCCTTGTCCCTCTGCTCCCTGTTGACCTCGCGGATGATCTCGTTGAGGTGCTTGAACACCTTGGCGGCCTCAGGGCCTTTGGCGGTGTCCACCAGTTTGAGGGACCTCTTGTTGCCGAACACCAGGCCCATGATGTCCGCGTCCGGCAGGAGCATCATGTCGAAGGCGTTCTTCCTGGAGATCTTCGGCTGGAACAGCAGCCTGTTGGCCTTGTTGATGTTGATGAGCTTCTTCTCCAGCTCGCGGAGCGTCTGAGCGGCCTCGGCGTCGATGTTCGAGCCGTTGGCGGCGGTTATGGCGTATTTCCTCGTGATGTTGAGGAAATCGTCCCCGTACTGCTCCACGAACCTCTGCCCCACGCCGACTATGGCGGAGAAGTCCTCCGCCTTGGTCGGTACGCGCTGGGCCATCTCCCTCAGGGCCTCATCCGAGCATATCTGCGGGATGCGCCCGTTGGAGAGCCTGCGGTCCTCGCGCAGGGCCTCCCTGAGCTCGTACAGCTCTTCGTAGAGGTCATCTTCCAATCCCATGTCCGCCCATAACGCGTGCGAGTAGGTATATGTGACGCTTTTAGGAGGGTGTTCTGAC
>CAVIUM010000047.1:0-14504 GCA_963645865.1 Lachnospiraceae bacterium | reverse complement strand
AACCCGGAGATCGGTCGTTCAAATCGACCCCTCGCTACCATCTATTATCAAAATTTCTCAGAAGAGCGTAAGCTCTCGCGTTCTCCAGCATTCCCGAAAAGTTCAGAAAAGAAAGGAAAAGGTTTTCGCCTCCTCTCGGAAGCATTTCCGGATAACCAGACCAATTGCGCACAGGAATCGTCTCGGGCCAGCTTCACTCCGCCCGTCCCCAGATCCTCCATCCTGCCTTCGGCCTCCAGATAAAGCTCCTTCAGCCTGTCCAGCATCTCCGGCGGGGCCTCCCACAACCCGCGATCAGCGGCCTCCAGCATGTCCTCTATCATCTCTTTTAGAGCATAGGGGTTGTTCGCATCGATCCACTCCCTCCATTCGTCGTCCAGGATGTACGCCTCGGTCACCTTCTCGAACATCCAGGGTTCTATGGAATCCGAGGTTGCGCTCCATCCGAGCATATATTCGGTGAGTTTGGAGAGCTCCATCGCCCCTTTGTACCCGTGGGGCTTCAATCCCTCGGCCCATTTCGGATTGAGGACCCTGCTGCGAACGACGTACGCCGTCTCCTCCTCCAACGTCCGGGTCTTCAGACGGTCCGTGTCAGAGCTGTCCCCCATGACGCAATACGGCTTCTTGTTCCCGAAGGCGCGAACCGCGGCGTTCATCCCCCCGAGGGAATCGTAATCATCGTCGATGTCCAGGAGGTCGTACTCGCGGTCGTTGTGGTTCTTGACGGTGACATCGAGACCGCCGACCACCCTCTTGAAGGCCTGAGGGACCTTCTGACCCTTCCACTTCCCCCCGTAGGCGTAGGCCCCCCATGTGGCATAAGTCTCCGCAATCTGATCCAGGGTGTCCCATTTGGATGATGCGATGAGCACCGATACGCCGTTGCCGTGCTGTCCCGGGGGATCCCCGAAGACACGTATGGACGCCATATCGCGGGCTTCGTTCGCGGACATCCCCTGGCCGATGTAGTCGGCCATGTCCTTCATCAGGTGCTTGCGGTAGTAGTTCTGCTCGTCCGTCTCGTCGAGATCGGCGACCATGTCCAGCGCGCGGACGATCATATCGCTGAGATTCGGAAACGAATCCCTGAACAGGCCGGATATCCTCGGCATGACGTCTATCCTGGGCCTCCCCAGCTCCTCCAACGGTATGACCTCCATACCGGTCACCCTGGAACCCGTCGCGCCCCACGTCGGACGGACGCCCATCAGAGACAGGATGTACGCCACATCGTCCCCTCCGGTCTTCATCGTGTCCGTTGCCCAGACTACGATCCCTATGCTCTCGGGATACGCGCCGTTGTCCCTGACGTAGCGATCGACCATATCGTCGGCCATCTTCTTGCCGATGCGCCAACTCGCCTGTGAGGGGATCCCGCTCGGATCTATCGAATAGAAATTCGTGCCAGTGGGTAGGAGATGGGCGTTGCCCCTTGTGGGGGAGCCGGATGGCCCCGGGACGACATACCCGCCGTCATGGGCCACCATGTAGTTGTCCATCTCGTCCGTCATCCCGCATATCGCGGGATGGATGTGCTCGACCACGTACCGTACCGACTCCTCCAGATCGCAGGTCGTCCGCCCTGCGATGCGCTCGGCGCATTCCAAAGCCGGACCGAGTTCGAAACCGGTGTCGTACATCCCATCGATTATCCGGTTGAACGTGGCGTCGATGCGGTCCACCAGCGTCCCGTTGGCGACCTCCGCGGATTCGTTCATCGCGGAAGGGGAATCCAACAGAACGTCCAGATCGTACCCCATGGCGGATGAGACGGCCCCGCGCATGGACGGCACCGTACCGTTGCGGAGCCTGCACAGCGAATAGACCATCTCCTTCATGCGTTCGCCCTCGGGGACATCGCCGAGGATGTGGAGTCCGTCCTTGATCATGGCATCCTTGAGATCCGCGACGTAGTCGTAGATGAGGTCGATCTTCTCATCCACATCCTCCTGGGTGCAATCATCCGACAAACCGAGCTCCTTGAACATGTCCAGACCGGATATCAGTTCGTGGATCCTCTGGTCCAGCATGGCGCGCTTATCCTCCTGCATGGTGCTCTTGGAGTTAAGATACTCCTGCAGCACCCCGTCCAGATCCATCAGCTCGTCGTATCCGCCGGCGCGCGTCATGGAGGGGCACATGTAGCCTATGAGGACGGAATTGATCCTCCTCTTGCACTGGATGCCCTCGCCGGGATCGTCGATGATGTACGGATACACGTTGGGCATGGTATCCAGGACCGCGTCGGGATAATCCTCCGCGGACAGCGCGTTCCCCTTGCCCGGAAGCCACTCCAGCGTCCCGTGCGTACCCATGTGCACCACCACGTCCGCCTTGAAATCGTACTTCAGCCACCTGTAGTACGCGAGATACTGATGCGGCATCACAACCCTGGGATCGTGATAGAGCGTCTCCGCCTGATCGTGCTGACCGCGGTTGGGCTGGATCCCTATGAGGACGTTGCCGTTCCTCACACCTGGCATCAGGAACTTCCCGTCGTGAACGGATATCGGCCCCGGCGGATCCCCCCAGCTGCGGACCATCCCCTCTTTGGCCTTGGGCTCGAGGGCATCGAAGTATGCCATGTACTCCTCCAGGCCCATGGTATCGGCGGCGCGCCCCTCCTGCTCGTCCTCAGGGACCCATTCCAGATCGCTGGTGACGCCGGAGAGCACCTCCTCCACGATCTCGTTGCCGTCCTCGGGGATGCGGTCCACGACGTATCCGTCGTCCCTCATCCTGATCAGAACCCTGCGGATGCTCTCGAACGTATCGAGGCCGGCGGCACCGCCGACGTGGTCGTTGGTGGGAGGATACATGTTCAGCAGTATCGCGACGCGCCTCTCGGAATTGGGCTTCCTCCTGAGGGAGGCCCACGCCAATGCCAACGTTGCGACCCGTTCGGTCCTGTCGGGCACCGACACGGACGCGTAACCCCCGCCCGGGGTCCTGCTCATGAACGAATACGGGACGTTGATGATCTGCCCGTCGTACTCGGGCCAGATGACGCTGCACCCTATCTCGGCGGCATCCATGCCTATGATGTCCTCCCGCCACTCCTCCACGGGCCTCCTGATCTGCTCCGCCTGGATCACCGGCACCCCCAGGTCCAGGAAGAAGTTCCTCTTGTCCGGGAGCCCTTCGACGTTGTTCATGTTGATCTGCGAGAATCCCATGGCCATGACGATGGCGTCCACGACGGTCCGGCCATCCTCGGTGAACCATCTGCGGGAGACCTCCTCGGATCCCAGTGCCCCGGTAATCGGATCGGGGGAGGAGAAGCAGAAGACCGGGATGGTGTTCGCGCCCTTCCCCTCGATGGACCGCACGAGGTCCCGGAAGGGGTCCATCTGACCCTTGGTGTACGACGCGAGATGGGTCATCAGACCGATCGTCGGCTTCGAAGCATCGAGCGTTGCGCGATACTCGGTCGGATTAGCGTCAATGGCCCACCCGTCGTGGAACAGACCCTCCATCGGACCTATGGATGGCACCGGCACCTCCACATCGATGCCTCCGACGTTCCTCTCGACCCATACGAGCAGTGCGCGGAGGTTGTCCTCGCCGCGCAGGTTGAGGAGGGTCCTCGCCGTCACGTACTCCTCATCCGGATGCCTGAACAAATCTCTGTTCTCCTCGTTGGACTCCGGCAGTGACCCCTGATACAGGGTATCGATGCCGTATTTCCGGACCGCCGCCATCATGCGGTCGTACTTCGGAAACTGCGACTCGTCGCCGTGGAGCGACATGAACAGTATGTCGGCGCCCTTGAGCTCGGAGAGGAACCCCGAGAATGAGCGCTCGTCCTCCTGCAGGTCCTCCGAATCGGCGCATACCACCCTGATCCCGATCAGGGGGTCCATCCCTTCCAACGCCTCGCCCAGCTTCGAACTGTCACGATTCAGAATGCTGACGTATGCGACCGTGAGGACCTTCCCCTCCCGGCCGGTGTCCGGGTGCTTCTCATATACATTGTACAAACGATCGCCTCCAGGTTCACTGCATATCCATCGCCGTCCTTACGGAGCCCGCGATGTAATCCGCGTTGAGGTCCTCCAGATGCAGATATGTGCCCCTCAGGGCCCTGCACAGGTCCAGAGCCAGGTCGAACCTCATGCGCCCCGCCTCCGTGTCTATGACTATGAATTGGATCCCGCTGTCGGCTATCGCCGATGCCGTGGATAGCATCTCCTCGACAGGCCGGCTACCCGGCGTGTACGGGACGTTGCATCTGCCGTCGGACAGGATCACCATGACCGGTTTGGATCCCTTCTTGGCGCTGTCCTTCAGAATGTCGTAGCCTTTGATCAGACCGTGTATCAGGGGGGTCCGCCCTCCCGTCGGTATCTCCGCCAGGGTCTTGTAGGCGTGGAGGATGCTGCGCGTCAGCGGCAGGACCTCCTCGGCCCTGTCCGCCCTGAACACGGCCATGCCGATGGAGTCCCTCTTCTGATAGGCGTCCTTCAGCATGGACAGGATGGCCCCCTTGACGGCCACCATGCGCTTCTGCGCCCCTATGGATCCGGAACCGTCGACGAGGAACAGTATGTCGCTGCCCTGCCTCCTCTCCCTCACCTTCTCCCGGAGATCCTCCTTCCTCAGCACTATGGCCAGATCGCCGTGGTCCCTGCACATCTGGTACGGGGCGGCGGCGCGGATGCTCGCAACCAGCGCGACATCCTCGATCCTCCCGCGGGGGATGCGGTATCCGATGCATCTTCCGCCCGTATCCTCTGATATCGTGCAGTTCTGCTTCCCGGACCGGGCCTTCTTGACCCGGTCGTCGCTCGGCATGTAGTCTATGACCCTGAACACATCCCCGATGTCGAAGACCTCCTCGTCGGGATCGGCATCGGGAGGCGGCAACGGAACATCCGGTTCTTCCGGCTCCTCCTGCTGCCTGTCCTGCCTCGCATCCTCCGGCTCCCGCTCCTGTTCACGGTCGTCCTGCGGGTCCCTGTCCTGCTGTTCCTCTGATTGGTCGTCTGATTGGTCCTGATCCGGATCCCGATCCTCCGGCGGATTCTGATCGGGGGGATCGTTGCGCCTGTGCTCCAGACAGATGGCGGCCGCCTCCTTCAGATCGTCGAGCGTCGTCATATCGCGGTCGTCCAGCGCCGCCAACGAACAGGCCGCGTTCATGACAGATATATCGCCCCGATGCCCCGACACATTGAGGCGGGAGCACACCTCCGCGATGGCTGACAGATACCCGTCGGGCACGCGGGTAAATCTCACCCTCCCGCGGGCCTTGGCGATCCTCGATGCGACGGCCGAATCCTCCTCCGCCCATCCGGCGATGAACTCCGAGGGATCGGTCTCGAACTCCATCCTCCGCCTGACGATCTCCTCACGGACGTCCTCGTCCTCCGAACTCGACAGGAACACGCATACGTCGAACCTGTCCAGCACATGGTCCGGCAGGATACCCTCGTCGGAATCCATGGTGGCCACCAGCAGGAACGCGCATTCGGTGACCCCGGACACGCCGTCCCTCTCGACAACGCTCATCCCGGTCTCGGCGGCGTTGGTGATCTGAAAGACCAGGCTCAAAGGGAGCAGATTGATGTTCTCCACCAGGAGAATGTTCCCGTCGGCACGCCCCAGCAGACCTTCGGTCACGACCCTCCGGCCCTCGGTCAGGGTATCCTCGACATCGATGCCTCCGAACACCCCGTCCTCGGTGGATCCGAGCGGCATGTTGACTATGTTCCTGCCACCCCCTATGGCGGAGATCGACCTGGCCAGCACGGATTTGCCGGTCCCGGTCGGTCCGCATATGAGCACCGATGAGATGTCCGGGGAGGCCAGGGCGCATACTAGCGCGTTTTTGGCCCTCTCGTTCCCGACGAACGCCGAGAACGGATATTCCGGCCTCACTCCCCGAACGTGGTCCTCAGCCATTTGTCGAGCCCCTCCGTATCGAGAGTCGAGTCCTGGAACGGATTCCTCCTCATGCGGTGAGGCATCACTAATCTGGACACATGAACGACATCAGAGACCTCCACTCTATCGCGGCCGCACAGCGCGGCGTATGCGACAGCGGATTTGATGAGGGTGAGATCGGCACGGTGCCCGTCCACCTCCAGGTGAAGCGGGATGCGGACCGCGGCACGGACGACATCCTCGCTCGGGACTATGGTCCCGACCAGGGACCTGGCCGCGAGTATCCTGTCGCGGATCCCCTGCTGCTCGTCGGCATAGTCCTCCCTGAACCCCTCAGGGTCCTTCTCGAACTCCATGCGCCTCTGGATGATCCCCATCCTGCGGTCCTCATCGCGCTCCGCGACCACATCCACCGCCAGACCGAACCTGTCCAGGAGCTGGGGCCTGAGATCCCCCTCTTCGGGATTCATCGTCCCCACGAGTATGAATCTGGACGGATGGGAGTATGAGACGCCCTCCCTCTCGACATAGTTCACACCCATGGCGGCGGCATCGAGCAGGAGGTCCACGATGTGGTCGTCCAGGAGGTTCACCTCGTCCACATAGAGGATGTTTCCGTTGGCCTTCGCCAGTATGCCGGGTTCAAACTTCCTCTTCCCGGTGCTGATGGCGTGCTCGATGTCGAGCGTCCCGGCCACGCGGTCCTCGGTCGAGTTCAGCGGGAGCTCGACCACCCTCATGGGCACCACGGCCTCATTCAGAGCCTCGCCGGCTTCGGATCTGGCCGAACAGTCGGGGCAGAGGTCGTCGGCGTGCCCCCATTCGCATCCGCAGGCGCACCCTTCCACCACCCTCCTCTCGGGGAGGAGATCGGCAAGCGCCCTGACGGCGGTTGACTTCGCGGTCCCCTTCTCGCCCCGTATCAGAACACCCCCTATCAACGGATTGATCGTGTTCAGCAGCAGGGCCTCTTTCATGGGCTCCTGCCCCACTATGGCTGCGAACGGGTATACCGGCCTCGTTTTCATGTATGCGTCACCTGCTCGGATTGATTGGATTAATCATCCATCCGCATTCTGTCGTTCTTGGTATATATCGTTGAACGATGGGGCCGAGTTCGTTACCTATAGTTTTTGGATGGATTCCGGATATCGGCCCCGTTCCGTCACCCCGATTTCGACCCGCACAGATATCGTTAATATCGTTGGATTGAACATCCAACCATGAGACGGGAAACACCGTTCGAATGGAGCGATATCCTCCCGGCAGAGCCGGTGGATGAACGCAGAAAAGTGGCCGGGATGTGCTGCGGCATCGAAGTGTACCGGCAATGCAGATCCCTCATCCTGATCCCAGGTCGCGACGTCAGGGTGCTGGCCGCAGGACATCACGAGTGCTCCTATGTGCAGTCGCCCCAAGCCATCACCAACAACACCAGCATGGGCAACCGCATGGAGATGTCGATGATGCACAAAGGCCTCGGGGTCAACGATGCCTATATGGATGCTTACACGGCCCGCATCGGACTGGATCCGAAACGGACGGTCATGTTCGGAACGGCCGCTAATATGGAGAACGCCGTTGTCACGAGTACCGTCTCCAAGAGCGGGATAAGGGTCTCGGCCGCCGTCACCGGAGGGATCCGCGGGAATGGGGGCCGTGCCGGCGATCCCGCCTCCTTCGACGAGGCGCAGCGTTACCTGCAGATGCACGGCACGATCGTGATCATAGTTGCAATTGAAGCGCATCTCACCGACGGATGCATGGCGCAGGCCGTGTGCACCGCGACGCAGGCCAAGAGCTCGGTCATACAGGAGCTCATGGCGAAGAGCCTCTACAGCGAGGGCGTAGCCACCGGGTCAGGCACCGACCAGGTATGCATAATATCTGATACGGGTTCGGACGACATCGTCCGCGACTGCGGCGTGTGCTCCGATGTCGGGCTCGCGATAGCGGATTGCGTCCGCGGATCGCTCTCCAGAGCCTTGAACCTCCAGACCGGCATGGATTCTCAAGCGCAGTGCGACCCGTTCGTCATGCTGTCTCGTTTCGGATACGGATCAAGCGACATTTTCGACGAGATCCGTTTCCCTTGCACCATGGACTCGCTGATCGAAGCGGAGCACGACCTGCGGAAGAATGTCCGCGTAGCCGCCGCATTCTCCGCCGCCCTGCATATATCAGACGGCATCCGCCTCGGAGACATCCCCTCCGATTCCGGATTGACGGCCGCCAGAAGGATCGTGGAGGGCTCCATCATCGAAGAAGGCGATATCGACCCGGTGACGGAAAAGATACTCTCGTACGAGGATACGATCCCGGGATACCTGAGCATGATCCTAGCCGTTCTGATGCGGAAAAAGGCCCTCGCCGTGATGGAGGCGGGACAATGAACCGCGACATCCTCGGAAGGTTCGCCGCGACTACTGACAGCGACGGCATACGCATCGACCTCGGCAACCAGAGGAACGTCCTGTGCACATCCTTGGAATCGGGGGTCGCACCGATCTCCTCGATAGGCATCGGTACCGGCGATTGCAACCTGAACCTTCCCGGCGCTCACGGTCTCGTACCGTCCGTGTCGGAGCTCGAATACGGACCCACGAGATGCGCCACCGTGGCGGTAGCCGATCTGAGAGGAGGGGTTGCGAGAGCGGGATGCGATAACACCGATGGTAGAAGCTCGGCATCCGTCATAGTGCTGATAGATGCCGACATGCCCGTGTCGTCCATGGCCAGAGCGATGGTCACCGCCACCGAAGCGATCACCGCGGCGATTCAGGATCTCGGACTACGCGACTCCATGGGACACTGTGGCACGGGCACTGCATCGTTCTCCATGGCGGTCGTCACGGATCCGGATTCGGAATTGCATCTCAGGAACGCCGGGAAGCACTCGAAACTCGGAGAACTGATAGGACGCACGGTGTATGATGCCGTCATGGAATCCGCGATCGGGAACGGACTCCGTCGCGATACCGCCGACGATACCCTCGCGGTGCTGGCGAATAAGAAGGAGCTCGGAGAGATGGTCGCCTCCGCTGCCGGGATCGACGGAAATGATCTTTCGATGATGAGGGATTTGATGTCGGATCCTGTGGTCTCTGCTGGGATATCTGCCGTCATCCATCTCGACGACGAAATCAGGTGGGGCCTCGTCCCGAAAGCCGAGGGAGCGAAGATAGAGGAGAGGATGATTGCATCCGTGTTCGGTTCCGAGAGGGTTTGAACGCCTGGCGGCGGACGCCCGGCCTCCGGGTCGGGACCCGCCGATCAGGACGAGACTCCGGAACCTGACACGACCTGAACCGTATTGACGTCTGTCTGGACACAGCCCTCCAGATCCGATTTAGGGGTCTCCGCTACGGACTTCTTCAGTATCACGTGGGGACGACCGTCGTCATCCACTATTCTGGAATCCACTCCATATACGACCCTCAGATTCTCCTCGGTGATGACCTCGGCAGGCGTGCCTTCCGCATAGATCGTGCCGTCGTGCATCAAAATGATCTCATCGGAGAATTTCGCAGCGATGTTGATGTCGTGACTGATCATGATCACGAGCATCCCCTCCTCTTCAGCGAGAGTCTTTAGGAGTTCGGTAACATCGAGCTGATGCCTGACATCCAGATTGGATGTCGGTTCATCTAGGAGGAGAATCTTGGGCTCCTGGACAAGTCCTCTCGCCAAGGCCACCTTCTGATGCTGCCCCGCCGACAACTCGTTGAATCTGCGCATAGCGAGGTTTCCGATGCCGAGTCTGTTCAGAGTGGCATAAACGACATCCAGATCGGACTTCAAACTCTTCCAGTTGCTATGGGGATGCCTCCCCATCAAGACCGTATCCACCACCGTCAGGGGAAATGCATCGTTCGACGAGTATGGAACGTAGCCGATCGTCTTGGCCAATTCCTTCCTGGAGATGCCAGACACATCCGTATCATCGATGAATACCGCACCGGCCGTGGGTGAGAGGATCCTGTTGATACAGTGGATCAGGGTGGATTTTCCCACACCGTTGGGTCCGAGTATCGACACCAGCTTGAACCCGTCCAAATCCAATGATATATTCTTGAGGACAGGCACGCTGTCGTACGAGAACTCCAGGCCGTCTATGCGGATCTTCATGGCTAACCCCTTCTGATTGCTGTTGGATGTATAATCCAATTATATCAAACATCATGGTATAGGCGTTTTCATTACCTTTAGATTTTGAATTTAGTGATTGCAAGATGGTGAACTGTCTTGATCTGAACGGCCGACAACATCTCATCTTAAATAATGACATCAAAATCAGAGCATGGATGTATCATCCAACCGCTCCCGAGTATAACGGAGCACGAGGTGAAATCGAATGGAAGGAAACATGAAAAGAATCCTCGCCGTGGCTGTGGTCGCCATCATCGTAGTGGCCGCCGTGGTCGTGGTTGTTGTCAAAAACAACGACAACAAGGACTCGGTCTACACGGGGGTAGCACTGCCTGTCTACGGCAATGCGGACCTGGACAACAATATCGACGGCGACGACCTCGACATAATTGAGAAGATCATCGCCAAGGATGAGGGCTACACCCTCGAGAAATACCCGTTCGCCGACGCGAACCATGACGGCAAGGTCGACAGCGACGATACCGCCCTCGTCAAGAAGATCATAGCCGGCGAGAAGTGCAATGTCTATCACCTCAACTACTACAACGACGGCGCTGTGAATGTCAAGACCAAGGTCGTCTCGACCGCGTGGCCCTGCGAGTATCTCATGACGACCTACAACAGCGTCATGTTCCTGCTGACCACCCTGGGCGCAGACGACATGGTCAAGGGATCCACCGCCGTCGGTAGCACGTACCTTGACAAGTACATGTACGCCAAGATCCTGGAAGGGGCCGACGCTCTGAAGACATCCTACGACGCCAGTTGGAACTCCATGCTGGACACGTCGAGCGTCTCCGCGATATATCTGAAGAACGATGGCAAATGCCACACTGTGATGGCCTCGGCCTACAGCAACTATGATACGTACAACGAGGACGACATCGAGGCCCTCGGGGTGGACGTCGTCAGATTCTGCGAGAGCAACCCCACAAGAGACGAGACTCTGGCATCCGTGCTCCTAGCGGGATTCCTGACCGGAAAGCTCGACAGGGCCACCGAACTGATGAATCTATACATGGACATCTGGGACAGATGCACCGACCTATCCAAGACCCTGTCCGATGATGACAAGACAGGCTTCATCACCGCAACACCATTCTCATCGGCAATAACGCTCGCAGGCACTGGAAACCAGCACGGCTACAAGTGCGTCCTCGCGGGAGGGAAATCCGTCCTAGGTTCTGCGAACCAGAACGTGGACACCTGGTTGCTCGAAGACGAGTACAACAAGGCGATCGACAAGATCATCTTCGTCATGTGGAGCAACGGGAACAACGGCTACTTCTTCGGAAACCACGAACTGAATGCGAAACACATGCTCGAAATATGGACCAGCGGAGACAGTTCCAACCCATCGGTTATCGAACAGCTGGATGCCTACGAGAAGAATGAATGCTATGTCGTTTACGGGGATTTCCCTACGGCCATCGACATACTCCAAAGGGCGTATGTGATGTACCCGGATACGTTCGGCGATCTTTTCAACGAAGCCGTTGATAAATTGCTGTCCTTCATCGCCGACGGAGAGTTTGCTGACTCCAACCTGAAATTCGTCTACTCTGTGGACGAACTGGAGAACTACTGAATACCTAAACGGGGGCCTCGGCCCCCACCTTACATCCCACATGTCGCCTGAAGAGACCGAGGACAAGAACGAATACCTGGCATACAGGGCGAGGAAGATTCTGCTGATAGTGGCCCTGATTGTCGGGATCGTTGTAGTCTTCATCTTCAGCCTGACACTCAGCTATCTCGACATAGGATTCGTCGAGACATTCCAATATGTTCTGAACCACCTTCTCGGCAAGACCTACGAGCCGGGATCCGAGGGGTGGATGTACGACCGCATCATCTTCCATCGGAACATGCCGGAGGCCGTATTCGCCATCGTGGCGGGTGCATCTCTCGCGGTCGCAGGGGTCGCCATGCAGAGCGTCATGAACAACCCGCTCGCGGATGCGTACACCACAGGAATCTCCAGCGGAGCAGTGCTGGGGGTATCGATGGCCACGACACTGGGCCTGAGCATCTACGACGGCGGAGTAGGCTCGCATATAGGGATCGTCGGGAACGCATTCATATTCTCCATGATCCCGCTGGCGGTCATCATCCTCGTCTCGAAACGCCTGGACCAATCGCCGGCATCGCTCATACTGGCAGGGGTCGCCATATCGTATTTCCTGAATGCGATCACCATGGCTATCATGCTGGTCGCCGACGAACAATCACTCAAATACGTCTACGAGTGGCAGGTGGGCTCCATCGGAGGCAGGACATGGGACGACATCCCCCTCATGCTCGTGTGCACCCTTTTCGGAACCGCCGTCATCTGGGGCCTCTCCGGAAAGCTCAACATCCTGTCCTCCGGTGAAGCCAATGCCAAATCCCTCGGCATAGACATCGAGAGCCTGCGCACGGGATGCCTGCTCGTGATGACCTTGATGGTGGCCTCGGTGATCTCCTATGCGGGGCTCCTGGGATTCGTCGGACTCGTCTGTCCCCACATCGTCAGGACGATCATCGATTCGGACAACAGGTACGTCGTCCCGGCTTCCGCGGCACTCGGGGCGTTCATGATGATCGGGGCGATGGTAATATCGGAACTGATCGCCAGTCCGACGCTCAAGGTACCCGTCGGAGTCGTCCTCTCGTTCATCGGGGCACCCATATTCCTGTTTCTCATAATAAGGAGGAAATCCAATGTCTGGTAAGCACATCTTAACTGGACGCAAGAAGGATCTCCTCGATACGGAAAGTTACCTCGAAGCGAGGAAGAAGGACATTTTCCTGCTGGTGCTATCGGCCATAATACTGGTGCTCTTCACATTCTATTCGCTGTCGTTCAACGACAATCACATGGACATCGCCAAAATCATCGGGGTCATCGGCGACCATATCAACGGCACGGTCGGCACCGACAAACGCGCCATCCTCGAGGACAGACTGGTGTTCCGTTACTTCCTGCCGAGAGCAGTGGCATGCGTCACGATCGGCGCGATGCTCGCGATGGGCGGAGCGGTCATGCAGACCATCATCAGGAACCCGCTCGCCGACCCGTACACCACGGGGATATCCAGCGGTGCATTGTTGGGGGTGTCCCTCTTCGTCATCCTGGGATTGGACTTCGGCCTCAGCCAACAGACCGGGATGATTCTCATGGCGTTCCTGTTCTCGATGCTTCCATGCGCCGTGCTGATCTTCTTCACCATGTTCAAGAAGGTGACCCCGGGCGTGGTGATTCTCATAGGGATCGCAGTTTCATACGTCTTCTCGGCCTGTACGACACTCATCAATTACACGGCCAACCCCTCCGACTATCAGACGATATACAGATGGACGCTCGGATCTCTGTCGAATGTCGATGCGGATACCGCGCCCCTCCTGATCGTAGCCGTGCTGGTGATGGTGGCGATGATGCTGTGGCTGTCCAAGCTCATAGACCTGTCCAGCGTAGACGACAGGCTCGCATCCTCCTTGGGTGTCGACTCGGCGAAGACCCGCGTGATCTGTCTGATCCTCATCTCCCTCTTCACGGCCTTGTCCGTCAGCTTCGTGGGGACCATAGGATTCGTCGGTCTGATCGTCCCCAACATAGCGAGGAAACTGGTCGCATCGAATTCCAAACTCCTGGTACCCATGTCAGCCATCGCGGGAGGGGCATTCCTCCTGATCTGCGATATCATAGCCCGGTCGGTACTGCTAGGAGGCATCCCTGTGGGCATCGTCACTGCATTCATAGGTGGCCCCGTGATGATCTATGTGCTCATCAGGATGAAGAAGAACGCCTGGTCGAGCCGACGGTCGCAGACCGCCCTCAGGGAGGATCCAGACCATTCTGCCTCCGGAGGGCGCGTCATCACCCGTCCTTATCCCGGACGTCCGCCTGGAGATGTGCTGCAACCCGGATTCGGCTAGGATGATGTGCACCTGCTTCAGGGTGTACTCCGCTCCGAAAGCCTCGGCGATGTAGTCGCGCGCCTCGGCCGTGGTCATCCTGCAGCCCCCGACATGCATTGCCGCCTGCCTGGCCTGCCCCCTGGAGAGTCTGGACCTCCTGCCGCCCGAATAGGACGGCACGATGTTGTCTAGACCGGATTCGTTCCAGAGACGCTGCCAGTTGTAGCCGGTCTGTTCGGTGACCCCGATGATCCCGACCGCCTCGGAGAGGGAATATCCCCTGTACCTCAGATGAACGAATCCCAGCCGGGAGAGAGCCTTCTTCACCGTCGCGGTCTGCTCCCCCTGCCTGAGGGCGTCCATGCGGATCTCTATGCTTCCGATGGGGATCGACATGTCGATCGTCTCGTGCTCGGTGTTCATCCTGAGCGCCTCCGTCGGCGAACTCTTCGAGATCGCCCTCCGCCGCGATGTACAGGTCGGTGATCCTCGAAACGGTGAGGTCGTCCGCATCCCAGTACCCCTTGTCGACGGCATCCATGAGGTCACCGAGGATATCGCACAGC
>CAVIUM010000046.1:0-14515 GCA_963645865.1 Lachnospiraceae bacterium | reverse complement strand
GTCAGAAATCCTGGAACGGGACCAGGTCGCAGCACTGGCAGGAGAAACACATGGTGTGGAAGCGCTCGGGGTTGAGTCCGTGGCGTTTCATGGCGCTCTTCTGCAGTCCGGCGAGGAAGAGGCTCCTGAGGACGGACGGCGTCTCCATGGGGACGCCGGCGGCGATGAGCCTGTCGCGGTTCATGTCGTTTATGCGGACCATCCTCAGCCCCGGCAGGACGTTCATCCTGCACAGTCTCTCCAGGAGCATGTCGATGTCCTGGTCGGTCTCCCCGAGACCGTAGAGGATGTTCGAGGCCATCTTGCCCTTCTTGAAGTAGTTGTTCGCCTCGCGGAGCATCCTGAAGATGTTGTCGTAGTCCAGATCGGGGCACACCCTCTCGAAGATGTCCTTGCGGGCGCACTCCACGTTGATCTTGATCTCGTTGGCCCCGGCTTCGCGCAGGGCGGCGATCTGACCGACCTCGGTGATGTACGGCTCCACCCCGATGGTCATCTTCGGATACGTCTCCCTGACAGCCGCCACGACCTCCGCCATCCTGTCGATGGTGTGGTCCACGCTCACGGACACCCCGCTGGTGAAGGCGACGCTCTTGACCTTGGTCTGCTCCATGGATTCGGCGAGCATCTCCATGATCCTCTCGGTGGTCAGGTGCTTGTCCTCGTTCGGGGGGAGCAGGGGCGAATTGCAGTAGGCGCAGTTGTAGATGCAGCGGGGATCCAGGTCGAAGAACGCCTGCTCGGGGCAGTGGCGGACGACGGGCTGGATGGAGACCCCTTGTACGAAGGTGCTCCCGTCGCGGTAGAGCGCGAGACCTCCGTCGTCGTCGACGCGGAGCTCGAACTCCCCGTTCTCGTACGATACGGGCTTCTTGACCCTGTATCCGTCGAAGGCGAAGACCGCCGACCCCAATCCCGCGCCGGGACCGGCGGTGGAATGGGAGATGCGGCATGGAAGCTCGTAGCCTTCCGGCAGGCGGATGCCACCGCCAAGGATGAGCTCGGCCTTCTTCTTCAGGCCCTCTTCCATTTGGCGCCCTCCGCCGAGTCCTCGATCACGATACCGGCCTCCTTGAGCCGGTCTCTGATGAGGTCCGACAGGTCGTACATCTTCCTTCCGCGCAGCTCCTTGCGCAGGTCTATGAGGATGGACATCACGGCGTCCATCGAATCGTCCTGAGAATCCTCGGGCATTATGCCGAGTATCGAATCGAACTCCCTCACGAGCGCCAGCCATCCCTCGGCGGCCTCGGCGGACATGGTCCCTTCGGACATCGCCTTGTTGGACGCCCTGGCCATCTCGAACATGACGGCGATGGCCTCGCGCGTGTTGAAGTCCTCGTCCATGGCCTCGCAGAACCTCCTGCGGTAGTCCCCGAGGACATCCTCCGCCCCCTCCCCGTGCGGGGCGGTCCTGAGGTAGGCCTGCAGCTCCCTGTAGTTGTTGACGAGCCTCGCCCTCGCGGAATCGGCTTCCTGGAGCATGTCCTCGCCGTAGACGAGGGGGCTCATGTAGTGCGTGTTGAGATAGTAGAAACGGACGGTGCGGCCGTCGAACTTCTGTAGGACGTCGCGGACGGTGAAGAAGTTGCCCAGGGATTTGGACATCTTCTCCTCCTTGCTCATGCCGTGGCCCTTGACCTGCAGCATGCCGTTGTGCATCCAGTAGTTCGCCAGGGGCTTCCCCGTGACCGCCTCGGTCTGGAGGATCTCGTCCTCGTGGTGCGGGAAGATGAGGTCGTTCCCTCCGCCGTGGATGTCGATCTGCTCGCCCATGTTCCTGTAGATCATGGCGGAGCACTCGATGTGCCATCCCGGCCTCCCCTCCCCCCAGGGCGAGGGCCATGAGATCTCCCCGGGCTTCGCGGCCTTCCAGAGGGCGAAGTCCAGCGGCCCCTTCTTGTTGGGGTCGTCGGCGATCCTCCCGGAGGACTGGAGCTGGTCGATCTTCTGGTTGGTCAGCCTGCCGTAGTCCTTGACCTTGGAGACGTCGAAATAGACGCTGCCGTCGGCCGCCACGTAGCCGTACCCGTTGTCGATGATCCTCCCGATCATGTCGATGATGTCGCCGATGCTCTCGCTGGCCTTGGGGTAGCAGGAGGCGCGGTTCACATACAGCTTGGAGGTCTCCTCGAAGTACCTGTCGATGTACCTCTTGGACAGCTCCAGGGGCTCGACGCCCTCCTTGGCGGCGCGGGCGATGATCTTGTCGTCCACGTCGGTGAAGTTGGTGACGTGCTGGACCTCGTATCCCCTGTAGCGGAGATAGCGGGCGACGGTATCGAACACTATGATGCTCCTCGCGTGACCCATGTGGATGTCGTCGTACACGGTGACGCCGCAGACGTACATCCTGACCTTTCCGGGCTCGATGGGCTTGAACTCCTCGACCGAGTCGGTGAGGGTATTGTGGATACGGAGTGCCATCTAATCAGCGGTCGATACGCTTCAAGTAGAAAAAGGAACCGCTCGGAATGGTCGGAATTCGCAATGACCCAGACTCGGGGAATAGGGTCTGTCATCCTAATCTCCTAACATCTACGTGGGAATACCCTTCTTCCATGCTTCCCGAGGGAGGGGCGGGGGCCCCGTCCCCCGTCGGTAGAGCGACAGGACCGCCCTCAGCTCGCCCCCGGATGTCACGGGCACCGTCCTCTCCGCGGATGAGGACGCCGTGCCTCCTTCAGCCCCGAAGGAGACATCCTTCGCCCCCTCCCCGTTGTCGAACGTCAGGGTCAGCAGGTACCCCCTGCCGCGGCAGTAGGCGTCCAACAGCTCCTGTATGTAATCGGCCGTCCCCTCGGATCCTGCGTGGATGTGCAGGGCCATCATGTCGGACAGGCGCACCAGGGAATCGTCCCCGTCCCCGTCCAGATCCGACATCCTGACCTCCGAGGACACCAGCGCCTCCAGGAAAGCCGACGCGTCCCTGTCGTCCGTCCTCACCGGGCCCTCCTCGGTGACGACCACGACGGTCGCCACCATGATGACCACTATGAACAGCATGGCGTCGGCCATCGCGACGAAACCGTGCTCGTTCGAGCGCATAGCGTCACCTCGAAGAACGCCAGCACGGTCCTCCCGTCGTCCGTCGGCACGGCGGAGACGAACGTCCTCGTCCATAGGTCCCCCTCCGTGCTCCCCGTCGAGAACTCCTCCGGGGGTTCGCAGAACCCTCCCGGGACGGTCGTGACCACCCTGATCCCGCTCAATCCGCGCGAATCCGCGTAGCCGGCGAGGTAGTCGCCGAATCCCGGGACGAACCTCCCGTCCTCTATCCTGCCTCCGATCGACTTCTCGTCGAGGCCGTCGAACGGGTCCGCGTCCGACACGGACACGTTCACCGCCACCACGAGGAACGCCGCCAGGACGGCGATCACCGCCATAGAAGCTATGGCGCACTCGTAGAAATCCAGACTTCCGCTGTCATCCATGGGCGCGTCTCGCGCCATGGGTTTATGAAGGGAGGGGTGTGGATGCAGTATTACAGGATGGTCTTCATTAGTTAGACCGGGCTCAATCCTTCCTGAGCCCGCGCTTGTAGAGGGTCTGAGTGAACCCTCCGCCGCACATCTCCTGTATCTTGTCCCTCAGGGCGGGGTCCTGCTTCCTCGAGTACATCCCCACGGCCTTCGCAAGCGCGGGAGGGCGCTTCCTCACGTCTATCCCGATGGAGGACACACCGGATCCGCCGAGCTCGTCGATCGAATCGAGGAGGAACAGGTCCACGGAGTTCAGCACGCGGGCGAATCCGCGGGAGTCCGTGTACACGGGGAACGAGGCCCCGGTCTCGTCGGTTATGGAGCCGCTGCCCATGCCGGGATCGCGGGAGTACATCAGCTCGGTCCTCCCGAAGGCCATGACCTCGGTCCTCCCGGGGAACCTGGCGACCAGGTCGGACACCTGGTTCCTGGACAGCTCCACGGACAGGGTGGTCTGGTACGCATCGGACGGGAACGCCGAATTGAACGCGTTGAAGGGAGAACCGATGTACACCCTCCTCCCGTCCATGAACCTGAGCTGGGAGGGGTTGTTGATCATGACCGGCCCCTCGTACGAGCACTCGTCCCTGCAGTCGAACCTCGGGAGGATCGCGACGCATTCCACCCCGGCCGAACCGCACATCGCCTCCGCCTCCCCGAGACGGGGGCCGTACTCGTAGTAGACGCGGTCCGCGTACGGGAGGACGGCCTCCAGCACCTTCAGGCTGCTGACGTAGAACGACCTGTCGGGGTTCACGTGCTTGATCCTCCTCCTCTCGGGAACGGCATCGTTGGAAACGTGCCTCGCGGTGTTCCCGGCGAGCTTGGGGGGCTTCCCGATGAGGTTCTTGATCTCGTCGATCCTCGGATCGTAGGTGCGGTACACGTCGTACTCCCCGTCCGCGATCTTGAACGGGACGGTGATCGGATCCATCTCCGTGACCTTGAACCCGCCGACCTTCAGGTCGCCGGAGAACAGGGACAGCCCGTCCTTCTTCCCGACGGGATTGACGAAATCCGTCGAGACGAGATGCTGCCCGCGGACCTTGGCGGTCCCGAGGCGGAACCCGCGGTTGTCGGGATACAGCGGCTGGACGGGGGATTGGACGCCCCTCAGATATCCCTCGGACGTCCCGCGGTTGAACACGGTCCTGAGCAGGTCGAGGCTCTCCTCGTACTCCTCCCCGCGGTCGCCGTCCTCAGCGAGGGAATACACCTTCGCGGAGAGGTACGCGTAAGCGGGCGAGCGCATCCTGCCCTCGATCTTCAGCGAATCCACGCCGATGTCCCTCAGTTCCTCTATGCAATCCGCTCCGAACAGGTCGGTGCAGCTCAGGAGGTACCCGGACCCCCCGTCCTTGGTGTACTTCTTCCTGCAGGGCTGGGCGCAGGAACCGCGGTTCCCGCTGCGACCGCCCATGAAGCTGGACATCAGACATCCGCCGGACATGCAGTAGCACAGCGCCCCCTGGATGAACACCTCCGTCTCTATGGGGGAGGCGGGGACGATGTCCGACAGCTCCTCCAGGGTGAGCTCCCTGGCGAGGACCGCGCGGTCCAGGCCGTTCTCCGCGCACCACTCCAGTCCCTTGAGGGAATGGATCTGCATCTGCGTGGAGGCGTGCTTGGGGATGTCTATCTTGGATACGGACCTCAACAGGCCGAGGTCCTGGATCAGGACGGCGTCGGCGCCGATGTCCTTCAGGAACCTGACGAAGGCGACGGCCTCGTCCAGCTCCGAATTCGATATGGATGTGTTGACGGTGACGTGCACTCTCACCCCGCGGTCGTGGGCGTACCCGACCGCCCCCTCGAGCTCCCTGTCCGAGAAGTTGCCCGCGAACGCGCGCGCTCCGAAGCTCTTTCCTGCCAGGTAGACGGCGTCGCATCCGCCCTTGATCGCTGCGACCAGTCCCTCGGGGGTGCCGGCCGGTGAGAGTATCTCCATGCCGTCGGCAAAGGGTTCGGGTTTTATATGTGTCGCATCGGGCGGTCTAACTAATGAAGAGTATCCTGTAATACTGCATGCACACCTACTGCTTCATATTCCGAGAGCGGAAAACGCTCGGTATGGATTTCAACACAGGGATCCGCGGCCTCCTCGGAGAGGCTGCGGACAAGGATCCTCCCGCGGAGCTCTCCGGGGACCTGCTCGTGATAGACTGCCGCGGATGCGCCATCGCGCCCGTCCCGGGATCGAACGAATGCCTGAGGTGCATGGTCCGCTCCATGTGCAACGCGGGGAGCGCCGACAGGGTGGTCCTCCGCACCGGGAGGGACATCGAGATCTCCGGCAGGGCGGGGAGGATGGTGAAGGAGGCCGCCTCGACCATGAGGTGGTCCATCCCGCTGGTCAAGCCGAAGGGCAGGTGCAGGATGTGCCCTGCGTCCAGGGATGCGGTCGTCAGGGCGGCGTGGGAGAGGTTCCCCGACGGACCGGACGGCACGGTCCGCGCGATGCTGACGGACATCCCCGACAGGGAGGGATGCGCCGAATGCGCCGCGGGGACGGCGAGGGTGCTGGACCAGATAGGGGACGGCATCGCCAGGATGACCGAATCCCTCCGCACCGGAAGGAGGGCGGTCCGATGAAGCTCAGACTGCCGGCCTTCGCCACAATCGTCCGTCCGGAGCCCGAGACGGGAGACGCGACGGAGACGCTGATGTTCGACGAGACCATCGACCCCGGGATCCCCGCGCCCCCGAAGAGGACGATCGCATCGTTCGACCCGAACGACATCCCGCCCCAGCGCCCCGGGAGGGTGCCGGAAGGTCTGGTCGGGCTGTTCGGGGAGGCGGCCGGGACGGACATCCGCAGCAAGCCGTCCTACACGGACTGCTGGATGACCGCCATCCCGGAGCTCAGGACCATCGCCTCCTACCGCACGGAGTGCGGGAACGTTACCGTCGGGGAATCTGACGGAGGGGAGACGTTCTACTGCGTCACGCCCCGCGAGTACGCCTACCCGGACGGGCTGAACGCGGTGGTCATGGATGTGATAGACGACATCAGGGAGACGTACCGCACCGTGGGCGGGAGCCTCGACAGGGACTCCGTCATGGGGATGACCCGCTCCGTCCTGACCGAGAGGTGGGACGATCTGCAGGAGGCGACGGGGACCGACGACATGGAGGCGGTGGTGAAGGACGTGTGCGCCATATCCTACCGGCACTCGGTGGGCGCCGGGATCTTCGAGACCCTGCTGTCCGACCCGCACATCGAGGACGTGTACGTGGACGCCCCGTGCCATCTGAACAGGATCCACGTGACCGTCAACGGTATCGAGGGCCTGAACTCCCACATCAGATGCTCCACGAACCTGATGGCCGAGGAGCGCGAGGTGGACAACCTCATCAACATCCTGAAGCGCCAGAGCGGGCTCAGGTTCTGCAGGTCCAGCCCGGTGCTGGAGACGGGGATGGCGGGATTCGATGCCAGGGCGACCGTCATAGGATACCCGCTTAGCCCCATGGGGAACGCAGTCGCGATAAGGAAGCACTCCGAGAGGCCGTGGACCCTCAGCAGGCTCATCGCCAACGGCACGGTGAGTCCGAGGACCGCCGGGATCCTGTCGTTCCTGGTGAACAGCCGCGCCACCATCCTTGTGTGCGGTGCGAGGGGGGCCGGGAAGACCTCGCTGCTCTCGGCGCTGCTCTGCGAATTCGAACTCAATCAACGTATATTGTCGATAGAGGATACCATCGAAATCCCTGGCGAGTACATGCGCCGGATGGGCTACAAGGTCCAGACCATGCTCGTGGACGAGCGCATCCAGGGGACCGCCAACTCCCGCGCCGATGAGGCTCTGCGCGTTTCACTCAGACTCGGAGAATCGGCCATCATCATGGGAGAAGTCAGAGGGGAGGAGGCGAAGACCCTCTACCAGAGCATGCGCGCGGGACGCGCCGGCTCCGCGATCATGGGGACGGTCCACGGGGATTCCGCCTCGTCGGTCTACCAGAGGATGGTCTACGACATGGGCATCGCCCCGGAGGCGTTCATGGCCACCGATGTGATCGTCACCCTGGGCACCGTCCGCGACAGGCGCTCCGGCAACCTGATCCGCCGGGTGAACGAGATAGTCGCCACCGGCAAGGAACCCGGGACCTTCATCGACATCTCCGGTCCGGAGGGGCTGATGTCCTCGCCGTTCATGGACAGGGCGCTGCAGTCCCTGCAGATGTCGAGCAGAGATGCAGTGAAGGACATCCGCGCCAGGTCGATGATGCGCTCCTACCTCGCGGGGCTCGGCGGCACGGACGACAAGTACCTCGGACCGGAATGGATCCTGACTGCCAACGAGATCCTGGACGGGATGGACAGGGGATCCTCGGCCGAGGACGCCCTGTCCGAGCTCAAGAGGAGGGTCGGGGAGCCATGAACGGGAACGAGAGGAGGCTCCTCGGCGAAGCGCCGACGGTCGTGGGGATACTCACATCGGTGATCGAATCCGACGGCTCCCTGGATGCGGCGGTCCGCATCGTCGCGGAGGACGGTCCGATTCTTTCCAGGAAGCTGTTCGCACGCGCGGCGGCTTCCGCGGATACGAAGCAATCCGGGAGCGTCAAGGACGCCCTGATAAGGGAACTCGGGGCGGTGGGGGACGGCGCTTCCGGCTACCGCCAGTCGGTGATGCTCTGCATCTCCGCATCGGAATCCGGGGACAGGCACGAGAGGCTGAGCATGCTCGAGGAGGCATCCGACGCCGCATTGGACGCGGTGCGCATCATGGGAGAGCGCTACAGCGCTTCGCTCACCGTCCCGTGCATGACCATATTCTCCGTGTGCGTGGTGATCCCGATGATCATGATGACCATCCTGCCCATGCTGAGCATCGGGGACCTGTTCGGTCCTGTGCCCGTAGACGGGATGATGGTGCTCGGCATAGTGCTCGTCGCGATACCCGGGGCGACCATCGCGGTGTGCGTGAAGCTCAGGGCGGACAACCCGTTCATCTCCCCCGACCGTCCGAAGGACGGCCTCACGGCCCTGGCCCCCCTGCTCCTGGCGTTCCCGCTGTATCCAGCGCTATCCTGGTCGGGCATGGACTCCAGGAGCTCGCTGATGCTGTCCGTGGCATTGGCGTCCGTGGCCTGCGCCATACTGCTGATAGGCGACCGCATGGCGGAATCCAAGAGGGCGCGTTCGGAATCCGGTCTGCGCGATTCGGTCTTCGACATAGGGAACTCCCTGCTCGGGGGCGTGAACTTCGAGAGGGCCGCCGTGGACGCCGTCTCCTCCAGGCCGGGATGCGCCGAGCTGGGATCCTGCCTCGGCAGGGAGCTGGACATCTGCAGGGGAGATGTGGAGGGGGCGGTGACGCGCGCCCTCTCCCCCGTGTCGCAGGAGGTCTCCAGGACCCTCTGCGACATATCCCGCTGCTCCCGCAGCGACACCGAGGACGCCGGACGTCTGGCGATCACCGTGGGGAGGCAGTTCCAGAACGCGGCCAACGTGATGAAGGAGCTCGAACTCGGCCTGAAGAGCATGACGGACATGATGAGCGGGACCGCCGCCGTGTTCGCGCCGATGGTCCTGGGGATGAGCGTGTCCCTCCTCGGACCTCTGAGCAGGATCTCCGGGTACACCGGATTGGACGGCACGGAGTTCGCCCTGGCCCTGTACGTGATCGAGCTGTGCGCTCTGATCGCGATACTCACGTCGAGCCTCGGCACCGGGGGCGGGCTGAAGTCGATGCTGTGGAGGTTCTCCCTGACCGTCCCTGTCGCGATGATCGTGTTCGCCGTCTGCACGACGATATCGCTGCGACGGGGGGCGGGGATATCAAGGGGGTCGGCGTTGAGGGGTCATGGACTACCGGAGACGCGCGACCCTCGCCGCCCTCATCGTCTGTGCGGCGTTCCTCGTCCTGATGCTGTCCGCGCCGTTCATGGCGCCGTACGGCTCGTTCAGGGGATTGGACGGCAGTCCGGGTTTCATCGAGGGGGGATGGCAGGGGCACGGGGCCGCCGGGTTCGCGTACGCGATGGGGGACCTGCTGTGCCATCAGCAGGAGGCCAGGAGCTTCATCCTCAACGGCTCCCAGCTCCCGATCTGCATGCGCGACACCGGGATAGTCTTGGGACTCCCGATCGGCTTCGCCGCCTGCCTGCTCCTGGACAGACGTCTGCGCGACAACCGCTTCGCGATCGCCGGAGCGGTCCTGATACTGCTCATGGGAGCGGAATGGGCGGTGGAGACGACGGGGTTCGATTCTCCCTTTCTGAGAACGGCCTCGGGGGTCTGCGCCGGGATCGGCGCGGCGCTGTTCCTTTGTTGGCTCCTCCACAGGGATCCGCCGGAGGAACGAGGGTGAGGCGGGCAGGCACATGGACCTGGCGCCGGCCCGTCCATATGTGAAAGTTGAGGCACGCGGGTCTTATCGAAGATGGTGCGTGTACGGGAACGGGACTTACTGGCTACCCGCCTCGGGAAGAGGGTAAGGGTGTTTGGTAAAAAGGTTTCTGGACGGATCAGTCGCACTTGGTCCATCCGCATGACTTGCAGACGTTGCATCCGCCCTGGAACTCCAGTTCGGCGCCGCACTTGGGGCAGGGGTTCTTGATCTCCCTGGGCGTCTCCTCGGGGGCCTCGTCGGGGATTCCCCTGACCTGGGCCTGCATCTCGTTGTACATGTCCATCAGGGCCCATCCGACCGCCATGGGGCAGCAGGATCCGAGGGAGGTGTCCCTCTTGGTGTGCGTCCTGACCACGTAGGACGGACAGGATCCGCAGGACTTGAGCTGGTCGACGATCTTGTCGATGCCGCATCCGGACCTGGCGGCCAGCGAGATCATCCTCGACAGACCGACCATGAAGTTGTTGCATCCGCCGGTGGATCCCTTGTTCAGGTACGCCTCCTTCAGCTCGCCGGTGACCGGGTCGAAGAACGCGGTGCAGTGCAGGCTTCCGCAGCCGGTCATGAGCTTCCTCTTCTTGCCGACGACGCTGTCGCTGACCTCCTCGACGGTACCGCGGGTCTCGTCCTTCTGCTCCTTCTTGGCCTCGGGTGCGGGCTCCTCCTTCTTCTCCTTCGTCGAGAGGATGCCGAGACGCTTGCAGCCGTCGCGGAACACCGTGACGCCCTTGCATCCGGACTCCCAGGCGAGCATGTAGATGTTGTACACGTCCTTCTCGGGGAAGTCCTCGGGCAGGTTGACCGTGGAGCTGATGGAGGCGTCGATGTGCCTCTGCCAGGTGGCCTGCATGCTGATCCTGTTGCGGTAGTCGAGGTTCTGGGCGGTGACGAAGAACCCGGGCAGGTCCTCGTCCTTCTGGACCTCGGGGTGCCTGTCCATGTAGGACTGCACGATCGGGGTGTAGACCTTGTAGTACTCGTCGTGGTCGGAGAGGGAGGTGGTCCTCCTCTCGTAGGATATGGCGAATATGGGCTCGATGCCTCCGGAGATGCCGATCATGGTGGACAGCGTCCCGGTGGGGGCGATGGTGAGCAGCTGGGAGTTCCTGAGCCCGTACTTGGCGACGAGCTCGCGGGTCTCGTCGGACGCGTTCTCCTTGAAGAACGGCGAGTCGATGACCTGCTGGGGGACGCACTTGGGGAACATGCCCTTCTCCTTGGCCAGGAGGGCGGACTCGTTCATCGCGGTGTCCATCATCAGCTTCCCGAGCCTGTCGCAGAAGTCGACGGCCTCGGGGGACCCGTAGGTGTACTCCAGGTCGATGAGCATGTCGGCCAGACCCATGATGCCCAGGCCGATCTGCCTCCAGTCCCTGACGGACTCCCTCTGCTCGGGGAGCGGGTGGAGCGGGAGGCCCTCGTCCAGGACGTCGTTGAGTCCGCGGACGCAGATGCGCACGGCCTCCACGAATTCGTCCTTCAGGAACTTCCCGTCGGCCACGAACGCCGCGAGGTTCATGCTCCCCAGGAGGCAGCTGCCTCCGGCGGGGAGGGGCTCCTCGGCGCACGGGTTGGTGCCCGCGTAGGAATAGTCGGGGAACTCGGACAGCAGGTTCCAGCTGGAGATCCTGTCCCAATAGAGGCATCCGGGCTCGCCGTAATCCCAGTTGGTGTAGCACAGCTTCTCGAAGAAGGCGCCCGCGTCGAGCTCCTTCCTGATCTTCTGGTTGCTCTCGGGGCGGTCGAACCTCTGCACGAAGGGCTTCCTGTCGCGGACGCACTCCATGAACTCGTCGGAGACGCGGATGGACATGTTGGCCTTGGTGACCCTCTCGAGGTCCGTCTTGACTGACATGAACTCCTCGAGGTCGGGGTGGTCGCAGGACATGGTGAGCATGAGGGCCCCGCGCCTCCCGTGCTGTCCGATGAGTCCGGTGACCATGGAGAAGAGATCCGTGAAGGAGACCGCTCCGGATGTCTCGGAGGCGGTGTTGTTGATCTTCGCGCCGCGGGGCGCGAGCTTGGAGATGTCGATTCCGGCGCCTCCCCCGTAGCTGAACGTGCGGGCGAGCCTGCCGGCGGTCTCGAAGATGGACTCGATGGAGTCCTCCGGGGGGGTCAGGACGTAGCAGTTGGAGTAGGTGACCTTGAGGCCGCTCTTGTACAGCCCCCTGTTGGCCAGGATCCTCCCTCCGAAGAGGAACTTCTTCTCGGCGACCATCCTGCGGATGTCCGGGTCGCCGTTGCTGACCCTGTCGAGCCACTGGTCGAAGGTCTCGTTCTCGTGGCAGTACTTCTTATTCCAGATATCGACGCCGAGCTGGTTGTCTGCGCCAAGCCAATCCTCAATCTGCAAGCTGCATCCCTCTTCCCGCTTTGCTTTCTGTTGTCCAATTTTCGCGGTCCCCACGGTATCTCCTCTTCTACTTAAATCGCTATATGGAGGATACATCCATCCATTATAAAACGGTCGCATAACGCCGTTTTAGCTCGTAATATTTGTTTAGTGCGGACCTAGAATATTCAGATGCGGGGTCGGAATCCGGATTTTTCTGCGAAAAACGCCGGAAACGACCCCGTTTTTTCAGGCCAGACATCGGGAGATGTCCGACATCGGGACGCCCGTTACGAGCATCTGCTCCACATCCTCGAGCCTCGACGCAACGTCGAATCCGAGGTCCGTGAGATTGAGTCTGACGGAGAAGCCGTCATCGCACGTCTGAGTCACGAGCCCGGCGTCCTCCAACTCGTTCAGCTTGACGGGCATGCGGGAGTTCGACGAGATCGCCTTGTAGAGTTGGGTCTTCTTGCAATCCGGATTCTCCAGAATGTAGATCATGATGGCGATCGAATGGGTGTTCTCGAGGATCTTCGTCGCCAAGGGATTGTGCGTTCTCCGTAACATGGTATCACACCTAAAGACTTAGCACGATTCTAGCTATTTGATATCTTTGGTCCTAATTGCAATGTTCTATGAATTTCCTACGGGATAGCATAGATTCGCCGGGTGAAGGTCAATTCGGATATGGTACGCGACCTAGGTGTCCGGCCCGACATCATACCAGTATCAATTAATTGATACAAACTGTATCATAAAAACTAATAATTTACATATATATGGACTTCAATCCCTTTTCTACATGTTCAAGGGAATCGAATTGGAACACTACCGGTCGTTCGAGCATATCTCGCTGGATCTCACCGGACCACACGATGTTGCTCTGAACCATGCCTTCCTCTACGGTGAGAACGGCTCCGGGAAGAGCGACCTCATCGGCTCCATCAGATTCCTCAAAGACTCCGTGAACACCCTTTCAACGGAAAGAGATGGAGCCGATGCAACGGGACTGAAGTTCATGGCCGCATCCCATCGCATGATCGGACGCGAAGAACGGATGCGCACATCGTACCGTTTCACGGTCGGATCCCTCGATACATCGTACGAAATGGTGTTCGATGCGGACGGGTCCCTAATTCACGAGGAGCTCAGACAGGATTCCGGCAAACGCATGCGCAGGCTCTTCCTCGTCGAATCGTCCGTCGGGGGCCCGGAGATCGTCTTCGCCAGAGGCCTATTCGATAACCCTCCGACGACCCGCGAAGTGAGCGGCTCGGCTTCCAGACAATGGGGGACGCACTCCATGCTATCCATCATCAGGAAGGAATGTCTCGAGAACGGCCGCGGATGCATGGATCGGTGCATCGGGGATATCCTGGACTACATCGATTCGATCGCCACCGACGTCCCGTCCTCAGCGAAATCCGCATCCTCCGGTCCTGTAGATCTCGTCTCGGGAACGTGTCCGATCGGAGACAGGCATCTGATGGAGGCGTACGCCCATGCGCTCTCGAGATTCTTCGGTCGCCTGTATTCGGATATCGTCGGAGCCCGCTACGTCTTCATCGGAATGGAGGACAGCACCCTGGGATACGACCTGGTGTTCGACAAGAGGATCGCCGGGAACGTATGCGAGATTCCCGCCAGACTGGAATCGTCGGGGACCAAATCGCTGATATCCGTCTTCCCTTCGCTGTTGGAATGCGCCGGAGGCGGTGTCGCGTTCATCGACGGCTTGGATATCGGAGTGCATGAGAAGCTCATCCGCGACCTGGTGAATGAGATCCTTCCCGGAATCAGAGGACAGCTCATAGCGACGATTCATAACACGACACTGCTGGAGACCGTCAATCCGAGGAACGCGTTCGTCCTGCGCGTAGATCCGGAGGGATTCAAGGAGATCTTATCGATCCAATCCATCTGCAGGACGCAGAAGAACCACAACAACCGCCAGAGATACCTCAACGGGCAGTTCGATGCCGTACCGGTGATCGGGGTCGTGGATATGGAAGGGATCTGCGAAGGATTCGCGGAAGACCTGAAAGGCCGATACCTTCGAAACGTTTATTTCGGACTTCGGAAGAGACAGGGGCCGGCGATTTGTTGAAATCGGGTCCTTGGCTTCCTCTGGTGGGCATTACTTTTTGCGTCTTTGCGTTCAATAAGCATGGTTCAGTGCCTATGGGTCATTTCGACGTTTTTCGATACCGAACCTTTTAACTCTCAGACGTGCCACGGACTGATGGTATCTGTACCGTGACATTTTGTATTTAATGGGTCGGAAAGACTGAGGCCTGGTGAAATCATAGCTCCTCGTTCCTGACAAGCCCTTTCTC
>CAVIUM010000045.1:0-14924 GCA_963645865.1 Lachnospiraceae bacterium | reverse complement strand
CCCAGTGCTGCGACCTGTGGTCCAACGAGTCCGTCGAGTACCACCCCGAGTTCGGTGGAACCTCCGTCCAGTGCTGGCTCGGATCCATCGGATACGAGGCTTCCCTGATGAACACCGCCATCCAGTGCGGCCAGGAGAAGACCCTCAGGGACCTGTACATGATCTCCGACAGGGCACGCGGACCCGAGGGATACATCCTCGCGTACGACAACGCCTACACCATCGGAAAGGCCATCGCAGACAACGGCGACAACATCTACCTCAGGGCCAGGGCAGCCGGACTCACCGCCGCTAACCTGATCAAGAAGGGATACGAGACCAAGGAGCTCGCTCTCACCAACAAGCAGCTCGACGTCCTCAATGTCATCATCAAGGACCTCGAGGCTCTGCCTGACGACGAGGGCAAGTTCTTCGAGTACTGCGACAAGAAGTACAAGGACCTCGTGCCTCTCTACGACCCCAAGAACTACGGCCTCTGAGCCTAGGTTAAATCTCCCCCAAACCTCTTACGGCGGGCCCACCGCCCGCCGGTCAATTTCTCAAGTTGCATCCATCCATGTTCATCCAACGAGATGCATCCGGATGCCGTTCCCGATCCCCTTCTTCCGACCCTCCCGGTCGATAGCCAGACATCTTCATGTTCCGATCTTCGCCGTCTCCAGCGTTGGATGAGTTGATGGATAATATTGGATGTTTAACATCCAGAAATAGTGAATCTTTATATACTAGATGTTACAACTGCATGGTTGGATGGGTTTCGGTATTACCGCTTTAAATAAACTATCCATAAAATGTATGGATATATGAATCATCCATCGAATCGGATAAATAGGATTTCACATTTTTCGGGAATCAGTGAGGGAACGAAAGAACCCTTACGGAGGAATAGAATGCTTAGTTGCGAAGGTGCAGACTTTAGCAAGGTCCTCAAGCGCTACGATGTCGACATGCAGGTCGAGATCTCGCCCGAGGAAATGGCTAAGAAGCTCCTCCCCACCGACCCTGTCTTCAACAAGGTCGCCGAGGAGGTTATGTACATGAGGTTCAAGACCGTCGGACCCACCGTCATGCAGGCCCTGAAAGAGAGGGACCCCCTTGACATCATCAACAACGGTCTTGTCGCCGGAATGGAAGTCGTCGCCAAGCTGTACGCAGAGCACGTCTACTACCTGCCCGAGATCATGATGGCCGCCAAGACCATGGAGATCGGTATCGCTCTCGCCGAGAAGCAGGTTCCCGGTGGACTCCAGCCCAAGGCAACCGTCGTCATGCACGCCGCCGAGGGAGACCCCCACGACATCGGAAAGAACATCGCCGCTGTCATGATGAGGGCTTCCGGATACAACGTCATCGACATGGGACGTGACGTCCCGATCGTCGACGCCGTCGCCAAGGTCGAGGAGGTCAAGCCCCTCTTCATCTCCGGTACCGCTCTGATGACCACCACCATGACCGCTTTCCCCGCAGAGGCCAAGCTCCTGAAGGAGAAGGGCTACGAGACCCCCGTCATGGGATGCGGCGGAGCCGTCAACAGGGACTTCGCGAACTCCTACGACCTCGGAATCTACTCCGAGAAGGCCCCCCAGACCCCCGTCATCGCCCAGAAGCTTCTGGACGGATACGACTGGAAGGCAATCAGGGAGCACTGGGATGATATCGTCAACGGAGCGTGATTAAGATGGTTACTAGATGCACAAAGATGGCTTACGACTGCGCCGACGACATGGTCTTCGGACACTCCCAGCACCCCCTCTCCTACGGCTGCGGCCTGAAGGTCGGAGCTGGATTCGTCGTCCCTGAGGTCAACTACGCCCCCAGGCCCGGAACCGAGAAGGACCCCGCCAAGCTGAGGAAAGAGTACGTCGACTACATCTCCAAGGACATCCTGAACAGGTTCGTCACCGCCGGATTCCCCAACGTTCAGCTCGAGACCGAGTGGGTCTCCCAGATGAACCAGGAGAAGCTGTGCGCTCCCGTCGTCTCCGGACAGAAGGAGATCTGCGAGAAGTTCCACGCCGAGTACGGCATCAACTGCGCCGTCAGGCAGACCATCCCCGACCAGCGTGAGGCTGACGAGGGACTCAGGCCCGAGGTCGACAAGTCCGAGCACGCCTACGCCCACAAGTTCTTCGAGTGCGCCGAGTTCGCCTGCGAGAACGGTGCGGATGTCTTCTCCGTCGAGTCCGTCGGAGGAAAAGAGTTCGCCGACTACGCCGTCACCAACGGAGACATCGTCGCCTTCCTGTTCGGAGTCGGATACCTCGGATCCATCGACATGGAGTACGTCTGGTCCCAGTTCGTCGACATCTGCAAGAAGAACAAGACCGTCGCTGGAGGAGACACGAACTGCTCCGGAGCGAACACGTCCATGTTCATGGCCGGCGGATACCTCGACAACGATGTCCAGAGGACCTTCTCCGCTGTCACCAGGGCCATCTCCGCTGCCAGGACCCTCGCTGCCTGCGAGGCCGGCGCCGTCGGACCTGACAAGGACTGCGGATACGAGGGACCCATCGTGAAGTCCATCACCGGAAAGCCCACCGCCCAGGAGGGTAAGAACTGCCAGTGCGCCCACTGCGACCTTCAGGGTAACCTGATCGCCCAGGCTTGCGACCTCTGGTCCAACGAGTCCGTCGAGTACCACCCCGAGTTCGGTGGAACCTCCGTCCAGTGCTGGGGAGGATCCCTCGGATACGAGTGCTCTCTGATGAACACCGCCATCCAGCTCCACCAGGAGAAGACCCTCAGGGACCTGTACATGTACTCCGACAGGTACAGAGGACCCGAGGCATACATCCTGGCCTACGACCACGCCTACATGATCGGAAAGGCTATCGCCGACAACGGTGACAACCTCTACCTCAGGGCCAAGGCCGCTGGACAGACCGCTGTCGACATCATCCTCAAGGGATACAACGCCAAGGAGCTCGCTCTGACCAACAAGCAGCTCGAGGTCGCTCAGGACATCCAGAAGAAGCTGGCTGCCCTCCCCGAGGACACCGACAAGTTCGTCGAGTACTGCACCAAGGAGTTCAAGGACTCGGTGCCTCGCTACAACCCCAAGAACTACGGTCTCTGAAGGTTGTAAATCCCCCCAAACCTTTTATGCAGGGCTTCCGCCCTGCAACAATTCTTCACAGTCTGGCTCTTTCGACTCCGGTCATTTTTTCCAGCATAAGCTTTATAGACGGTCATAGAGGTTCAGAACCGTTTAACATGTCCGCGCTCCTAGCCTATGATGGCAGGCCCACCAGCGAGAAGGCCCTGGATTACGCCATAGAGTATTCGATAAGATTCGAGGATCCGCTCTACATCCTCACCGTCGTGAGGGAGGAGCAGATGGATCCCGAGGGGCCGGACGAGTCCGTCCGGGAGTACATGCAGGCGGCTCAGAGGAAGGCCGCCTCCTCCGGGGCCACGGTCCACACGATCATCGAGACGGGCAAGCCCGACGAGACCGTCATAGACATAGCGGACAGGTACGACTGCGACACGATCATAGTGGGAAGGTCGAACAGGTCCTCCCTCGACCGCTTCCTTCTCGGTAGCGTCTCAGACCATGTGGCGAAACACGCCAGCTGCAGGGTCATCCTCGTTCCCGAGGAGAGCGACCGATCGCGTCGATCCCGAGATTCGAAAATAGAAATTAAACGGTTTAGACCGGGCCTTTCGGCCCGGTCGTTCTGATCAGGCGTTGGTGACCTTCTCCATCAGTCCCTGGGACTTGGCGATGTCGTCGGCGGACATCTTCAGGTCGTTCTCGATCTGATAGTCCGTGTGCTGCTCCATGCAGTCGACGGCCGCGATGAGGATGCCCTCGTCGGTGGCGGTGAACTTGACCGTGATCGGCGTGTTCTTCGTCACTTCGGCGGGGAGCTCCATCATGAACTCTCCGACGGGGGCGGCGTCGATGACGGCCGACTTCTTCCCATCGTCGTTGTTCATGGCGGCGTCCTCGTAGATCTCGACCTTGATGGAGGTCTGTCCGTCGTCGACGGGGTAGTACGTCTTGACGGACTCGATCGGCAGGACCTCGTTCCTGAAGATGATGTTGGAGATCATCTCGGTCCCGTCCTCGTACATGGCCTTGATGCCGAAGGTCTTGCTCAGGACGTTGTGGACGCTGAGCACAGCCCCGGCGGCTGCGGCGGCGGGGGCCCCGGTGGCGGGGTCGACGGGCGCATCGCCGGCGGATGCGGCGTTGGACTTGGCGAAGATGGAAGCTCCCTTGGCGACGGATTGGTCGGGGTCGAAGACCTTGATCTCCGCGTCGGGGTACTTGGCGCAGATGGCGTTCTTGACCTGGGGCATCCTGGAGGATCCTCCGACGAGGATGACGTCGTCGATGTCCGCCATGGTGAACTCCTTGGAGGCGAGCACGCGGTCGATGATGTCGATCGTGGTCTGGATGAGTCCTGCGGAAGCCGCCTCGAACTCATCCCTGGTGATGGTGAAGACGACCTTCTGGCCTCCGATGGTCAGGGTTCCCTTGGTGGATTCCGCGGTGGACAGCCTCTTCTTGATGGTCTCGGAGTCGTTGACGAGGGTCTGCTTGACCTCCTCGTCCTCGTCCACGGACTCGACGTCCATGCCGGTCTCCTCCGCGACCTTCTCCTTGATGAGCTTGGAGATCGCCGCATCCCAGTCCTTTCCTCCGAGGAGCCTCTCCCCGTCGGTGGCGACCGCGGTGAAGGACTTGCCCTCGATCTCGAGGATGGTGACATCGAACGTGCCTCCTCCGAGGTCGTAGACCAGGACCCTCTTCTTGCCCTCTGCGTTGTCCCCGAACCCGAAGGAGATGGCGGCGGCCGTGGGCTCGTTGATGACGGTGACATCGTCCAGTCCGGCGATGGTCCCGGCGGTCTTGGTGGCGTCCCTCTCGTTCTGTCCGAAGTAGGCGGGGCAGGTGATCACGGCCCTCTTGACGTCGCACCCGTGGTTCTCGTTGAAGTCGTTGATCATCTTCCTGAGGATGACCGCGGAGAGCATGATGGGGTTGTACTTCTCCCCGTCGATGTCCACCTCGTAGTCGGTCCCCATCTGCCTCTTGATGGCGGTGACGATCCTCTCGGGAGGGTACATCATGGCCATGTCCTTGGCGGGGGATCCCACGATGATCTCGCCGTTCTCGTTGAATAGGATGACGGACGGAGTTGTGTCCTCCTGCTCGAAGTTCTTTTCAACTGTCGGGTCCCCATCCTCGTCGATATAGGCGAGGCACGAGTAGGTCGTGCCCAGGTCTATGCCGATGCAATAGTCTGTCATTCCTTTTCCTCCATGCCGTTCTCGGCGCCCTTTGCGGCGGGCTCCTCCGCGGCCGTAGTGCAAGATGTTTCGGAATCGGTTTTCGAAGGGGTTTCGGAATCTGTTTGGAAACCGGTTTCCACCTCTGGCTCGCCCTCGGACTCCATGTTCTGGTCGAACTTGTACACGGAGACCCTCTCCTTGAGGAGGACCTTGTCCCCGAGCTTGTATCCGTCGGATAGCCTTTCGGCGATCGTGCCGTCCTTCTCCTTGTCGCCGGTCGGCACGATTCCGACGATACGTTGGTGGAGCGTGTTGAGTCTGTCGAACTCGAACGGGCCGATGTAGACGTTGGCGTCCGTCAGCACGTTCTCCATGTCGACCTGGTATGCCTCGAAGCTCGAGAGCACGGTCTCGGCGTCGAGTTCCGCTATGCGGGCCCTCATGCCCTCGCAGAGCTTGAAGAAGTCCTCCCTCATGGTGCTGATCTGCTCCATCGCCTTGATGAGGGTCTTGTTGGACGACGACGCCTCCAGTTTGGAGACGGTGGCGTTCATCGCCTTGCTCTGCTCCTTCGTGGTCAGGTACGCGGACATGTCCGGCATCTCCGCGGCGGCGGGCTGGGCCTTCATGTCCTCGAGCATGTACCTGATGCGCATGAGCTCGGATTCGATCGATGCCAGGGGATTCTCCGAAGGGGGTTCCGGGGTCTCCGCGACGGTCTCCTCCAGAATCGGCTCCTCCACGGGCGCGCGGGGCTGCGCCGGCTCCTGCTCCTGGGGCTCGGCCGGGGCGTCGTCCCGGGGTTTCAGACCCTGGAACCCGTCCACGAGGAAGTCCTTGAACTTGTTCACGTTCTCGTTCACTGCTGTCCCTCCCTGTAGAGGAGCCATATGAACGGGTCCTCGACCCTCATGGGCGACACGGCCCTGGGCAGGTTCCTTCCGGCGGGGTTGCATCCGAGAGCGGACACGGCGAAGAAGCAGTGCTCCTTGAATCCCCCGACGATCTGTATGAAGTTGTCCCCGAGGCACCTGTGCAGGTACTCGGTGAGCTCGGCGTCGATCTGCTCGAAGTTCTCCTTGTCGTACCTGCCCTTCTCCCTCGGTATGTGGATGGAGGAGCACTGTCCGAACAGGACCTTGTCCTCCTCCCCGTCCTCGGATCCCTTGAGGAGCACGTCCGACTTGGTCAGGACGACCGCCAGCGGGATGTCGATCCTCTCCTTGGGGCTGATGTTCTTGTTCGTGCGGATGATCTGGCAGATGTTGTTCAGGATATCCGACACGTCGGGTCCCACCGGGGGCTTGTTCTCCACGTGGATCCTCTGGTTGATGTAGCGTATCTGCATCGGATCCACCAGGTACACGATACCGGCGGCCTTCGAGATGAAGGAGTTGAGGCTCAGGGACATCATCTTGTCCGACGATACCAGGTCCTCCCCGGCCGTGTCGAAGAACGCGAAGGTGTAGACCTTCGGGCGGTCCGAATCGAACATCCTCAGGTAGTAGATCAGCGGCTCCCTGCTCTCGTCCGACTCGTCGAAGGACTTGGTGGCGGAGAGCTTGCGCTTCTCCTCGAACAGGGTGTGGTAGTACATGTCGCGGTACTTCAGCGTGGTCGCATCCGTGGCCGCGTTCAGCACGCCGTTGAACTCCGATGAGACGTAGTTCTTCAGCTGGTTGATCAGCACGGCGATGTAGTGGCTCTTCCCCACGCTCTTGGGTCCGAGGATGACGAAGATCCTGTTGCCGTCCTCCTCCGCCCCGGGGGGTATGGGGTTGTGGCAGATGGGGCAGACGCGGGTGTGCACCGGGCGCCTGCAGACGTCGCAGATCCCCGTTCCGTCGCGGATGATGTGGTTCTTCGCGATGACGGCCTGGGCCCCGCGGGGGTCCCTGCCGTAGAACAGGCTCTTCTCGTAGTCGACCTCGTTCTGACCGTCGACGGAGACGTACTTGGATGCCTCGGCGTTCCTGGTGCTCGACGCGGTTGCGGCGAACATCCTGGCGCAGGTCTGGCCCGAGCACATGTAGTGCGCATCGTTCAGATCGACCTTCGCGAAGCAGTACGGGCAGATGTACTCCTTGCCCGGCTCCTTCTGGATCCCCTTGTTCTTCCTTGCCATCTCAGTCCCTCCTGTAGAGCGGGTGTATGAACCTGAAGTCGTAGTAGTCGGAGTCGTTGGCGAAGAACAGCCTGCACCTCTCGATGTCCTCGAGCCTGCCGCAGGCCGCCTGCACCGTCGCGACGCCGTTCTGCACGGGTACGGGTCCTCCGGATTTCCAGACGACCTCCCCTTCGTTCCTCTTGAGCGGGATCCCCGTCGTCGCCTGGACCAGCATCATGGGCGGGAGTTCGCCCACGCCGGGGTCGGTGCTGAGGGTCATGGCCACGGTTCCGTTCGCGGACTTCACGGTGTACCTCACCTTCCTGCTGTCCCCGGAGTTGACCTCGACGGCGATTCCGCGGGACGGGCGCATCTCCGAACCGAGCGAGTATATCGCGAAGATGTTGATGCACTTCTTGCGGGCCTTGCCCATGGGGATGCGGATCTGCCTGTCCTGGTTGTACTCCTCGCGGCGGACCGTCTTGATCTCCGCGTCGGCATCGTCGAGGCCCCTGGCCTCGGTCCCGTTGGAGATGACGAGCTTCGCTTCGACGGCGTCGTTGGGCCATCCCATGGTGATGACGCAGTCCTTGTTGCTCATCACGCACTCGACGTCCCTGAAGGGCTTCAGGTTGGCCACCAGCACCTCCTTCCCGCGGATCCCCACGTTGCCGCGGGGGATGACCGGGTAGATGTACTGAACGGCGCCGTCCGCCAGGGCGAACTTGATCCCGTCGGAGTACTCGTCGATGGGCTTGATCTCGGTCATCCAGGAGTTGATGTCCTTCATCGACACCATGTTCCCGGATATGTTGAGCTTCTTGGGGGTGGAGTAGAGCACGACGCGCTCGGAGGTGTTCCACTTGGCCGTGTATGTGCCGTCGGCCTTGTTCCACCTGATCTTCATGTCCTTGACGGGCTTCGGGGCGTCGACCGTGGTCTCGCTGTAGACGATGCCCTGGGACCTCTCGGTCTTGTTCCTGCCCTCGTACTCTGCGACGAACAGGTAGTAGTACTTCTTGCCGCCGACCAGTCCGATGTCGTCGTAGACCGTCTCCCCGTTGAGGGCGATCTCCGTCCCGACCGACGTCCCTTCCTTCCCGCCCTCGGACCTCCAGAGCCTGACCTTGGATGCTCCGCGGGGCTTCTCGTACATGATGCGGAGACCGCCGTCGATCTGGGTGATCGTGACGTTCTCCACCTCGGAGATCGTCATGACGGGGCCGAGGTGGGCCCCCTCCTTCGAGAGGATGCCCCAGCGCTTGGAGTACACGGAGTAGTAGTACTCCACCCCGGGCTCCAGGGTCTTGTCGGCGTATACGGTCCCGGGGATCTCCGCCAGGGGGCGGGTGTCCTCGGTGACGTTGGGGAGGGAGTTCCTCTCCCTGTAGATGCAGTAGGTGAGGCCGGACGATTCCGCGGGGGCCTCGAACTTGATGGTGAACGAGCGGTCCATCAGCCTTCCGCTGGCATCCGCCGGCCCGGAGGGCGGGTTCTCGCGCAGTTTGGCCTTCGCCGTCGGGTGGTCCGGACAGATGTCCGCCGCGGCCACGTAGCACTCCATCTTCCTGGACTTGCTGTCCGCGACCGCCGCCTTCTGACAGTAGATCTCGGCATCGTTGTAGCGGTTCTGGGCCTGCTGGTACTTCTGCTTGAGCTCTATGTCGGCGTCGACCACTTCGGGATACTTGGATGCCAGGGACCCGGCCACGGATTTCGCTTCGTAGAACCTCCCGCGGGAGTACGAGTCGAGGATCAGCTTGCGGGTGTTGGCGATGTCGGTGTTGGTCTTGTCCAGTTCCGCGCACATCCCGGCGAGGCCGGGGTATCCGGGGAAAGTCTCCTTCAGGAGCGCAAGGGTCTTCACGGCCCTGAGGACCTTGCCGGCCTGCATCTGGGTCTGGAACTCCAGCGCCTGCATCCTGGCCTTCTGCATCCCCTCCTTGAAGTTGAATCCGCACTTGATGCAGATCGTGTTCTTGGACTGCTGCGGGGTGTTGCATGCCGGGCAGACGGTCTTGAAGTTCTTCCCGCACGCCGGGCAGAAGACGGTGTTGGGTCCGGCCTGGACCATGCTTCCGCATTCGGAGCAGCGGATCATGGTGCTGTCCGTCTCGGAGAAGTTGGCAGCGATCTTCTTCTTGAAGCAGAACTGCTGCAGGATGAGGATCGCCATCTGGGAGTCGATGTCCTTGGTCAGGTGGGCGTTGAGCAGCTCGTCTATGTAGGACCTGGAGAGCTGGGAGGTGTACTCCTGCTCGATGGTGTCCATCACCGGCACCAGGGCGCGGTTGCACCTGCCGTAGGATATCAGGGTCTTGAGCTCGCTGTCCGGTTCGAGGACCAGCTTGACGCTCCTCATCGCCTGGATGTAGGAGTCCTGATCGGGGAGGATCTCGGGACGGACGCTGTTGACCCTCTTGTCGCACACGTCGAACGCGTCCCTGATCTGCTTGTAGGAGCTCCCCTCGGAGAGGCGGCTGAGGCCGATCTCCAGGTTGGGGTTGTCGATCAGGGTGTTGAGCATGTCCATCGGCGTGTAGGCGTCGACGCTCCTCAGCCCCTTGTAGGCGTTGAGGATCTTGTCGTTGGCAGGCTTGGGGGGGTTGCCCTCCCTGATGCCGGCCAGCTTGAGCACGTCGGCCTTGACGACGCCGTCCCAGTGCAGCTTCTTCAGGTAGTTGTCGGCAGCGGACGGGAGGGCGTAGTAGGACCCGTCGGTGAGTATGACGCAGTCCATCCTCAGCTTCTGGCATCTGCTCTTCAGCACGTTCTGCCCGTCGACGAACTCCCTCCTCCTGAGGATCGGGTCGCTCATGACCTTCTCCATATCGGAGGTCATCTCCAGCAGGCGCTCCGACTTGAAGCGCTGCTCGGTGTCGTTCTGCTTGTTGCGGCTGTCGTTCGCCCACTTGTCGCGCTTGGCGGCGATCTTCTTCAGGATCGCATCCGTGCTGTACGTGGATTCCTTCAGGGGGTTGAGCCCCAGGAGTTGGCAGTAGTTCTGTCTGCTCGCCATGGCTCTCCCCGTCAGTCGCGCGTTGCGAGGCCGGTCCTGCCGTCCCTGACGGCCAGACCCATGCTGCCGGAGGAGATCGCGGTGGCGATGGTTCCGAACGTCTCGCCGAGCCTGTCGATGGTGGTGAACAGGGCGCCGTCGTCCACGGTGGCGATCTGCCTGAGGAACGAGGTGTCCGCCTCTCCCAGACCGACCGCGATGATCGTGATGTTGTCGTTCCTGCATCCGATGGCCTGGTCGACGGCCTTGTCCCTCTTGCCCCAGATACCGTCGGTCAGGACCACGATGATCCCGACTCCGGGTTTGGAGGCGATCATGGCCCTGGCGACGTCCAGCGGGCTCGCGTCCGTCCCCCTTCCGACCATCTTGACCTTCAGCTCGTCTATGGAGGCGAGCACGGAGCGCGGGTCGTTGTTGAGCTCCTGGACGACCTTGACCTTGTCGCCGAATCCGATCAGCGAGAAGTAGGTGTCCTTGTCCTGCAGGGTGTTGACGAAGTCGCGGATGGAGGCCTTGGCGCGCTCGATGGGCTCGCCGTCCATGCTCCTGGAGAGGTCGACGCAGATCGCGATGTTCTTCAGGATGCTGTCGTCGCTCTTCCTGTTCTTGGGGCTGCCGCCCATCCACCTGATGTCCTCGTCGATGGGGCAGGATTCAACGTTGAGGGGCTCCTCGTCCTGGAAGGCGGTGATGTTCACGACGCCGTTCTGGTCGTAGTTGTACTCGATGTCGACCACGAGGCCCTGACCGTTGTTGTAGAATCCGGAGATGACCACCTTGGCGAGGACGTTGCAGTCCAGGGGCATCCTGGATTCGCCCTGGAGGGTGTAGACCTCGATCTTGTTGGTCATGTTGCCCTTGTTGATCTTGAACTGCTTGCGGGCGCTGGAGGGCACCTTCGAGTTCTTCTTGATCATGATGTTGTTGACGAAGGAGTTCCCGTCCTGGGAGACCGAAAGCACTCCGAGGGAGTGGGCGGTGACATCGCTGACCTGCATGGCCCTGAGTCCGGTGGCGCTGCTGCTGTAGAGCGCCGCGACGATGGCGGCCCCCTTCGCGACGGCGAGGTCGGTGTCGCTGTGGGCGATGACCTCCCTGCCGGTCATATCCTTCAGGAACCTGGCGACGGCCGGCATCCTGGTGGAACCGCCGACGAGCAGGATCTCGTCGATGTCGGTCCAAGCCAGTCCGAGGTCGCCCATCAGATTCTGGCAGACCTCCTTGGTCGCAGTGAGCAGATGCTCGGTCATGGACTCGAACTCGCTCCTGGTGAGCGTGTATTTGGCGCTGTATCCCTCGTAGTTGATGGGGATGGTGACGCTCTCGGCGATGGACAGCGTCTTCTTGTATCCCTCCGCGGCGACGATGAGCTCGTTCTTGGTCGGCAGGTCGTCCCTGGGGTCGATGTCGTACTCGTCGATGAACTGGTCGCAGATGAATTTGACAATGGCGGCATCCCAGTCCTTCCCGCCGAGGATGTGGTTCCCGTCGGTCCCGACGACCTCGATGTTCCCCTTGTTGGTCCTGACGATGGTGACGTCGAAGGTCCCTCCCCCGAGGTCGTATACCATGATCGTCTTGTCGGCGGAGTGCTTGTATCCGTAGGATATCGCGGCCGCGGTGGGCTCGTTGATGATCTTGGGGACCTTGACGCCGCAGGACTCCCCGGCCCTGATCGTGGCGGTCCTCTGGAAGTCGTTGAAGTAGGCGGGGACGGTGATGACGGCCTCGTCGACCTTCTCCCCGGTGGCCTTCTCGGCATCCTGTATGAGATGCTTGAGGAGCATCGCGCTGAGGTCCTCGGAGGTGTAGTCCTTCCCGTTGAAGCTCACGGCGATGGATCCGTCGCCCATGTTCCTCTTGAACGCGGCGGCGTTGACACCGGTGCCGTTGGACTGCATGTCCTTGGCGTCCTCCCCCACGAGGATGTCCCCGTCGTCCAGGAAGCATATCACGGAAGGCGTGATCTCTTTCCCGAAAGTATTGGGGATGATTACCGGCTTGTTGTTGTTCTTGTCATATCTGGCTACTGCAGAGTAGGTTGTTCCGAGATCTATCCCAACCTTCATATCCCATCGGTTTCTGGAACGCGTGTATATTATAAAAGGGGATTGGGGGCGCTACGAAATCCGCATCCGGGTGCTTTACAGAGGGTCCCTGAGGTCCGAAGGAAAAGGGCCTACGAAATCCGCAGACGTCGCTCGTCCTCGCGGATGTGCTCCAGGGCGGTCTCGAGCACGTTCCTCACGTGGTCGTCGCACAGGGAGTAGTAGACGCTCTTGCCCTCCTTGCGGTACGATACCAGGTGGGCGTCGCGGAGCATCCTGAGCTGATGGGACGTGGCGGACATGGACATCCCGAGGGTCTCGCTGATGTCGCAGACGCACATCTCCCCGGAATCGAGTGCCAGGAGGATCTTCACACGGGTCCTGTCGGAGAATATCCTGAAGAAGTCGGAGAGGCCGTCGATGTGCTCCGTCGTCGGCATCGAAGCCTTCGCGGCGGCGACCTTCTCGTTGTGGATCTCCAGGATGTCGCAGCACTCCTCGCTCACAGCGCTCCCTTCCTTGTCTTCATCAGGATGGCGAACAGGACCGCCACCACCGCTATCGCCGCGATCCCTGCGATGATCCCGAGGATCCCTATGCTGTCGGGGAAGGCCGCGATTAGGAACGACATGACAAGGAGCACCCCGGCCAGGAGCGCAGCCGCGTAGACCAACGGGCCTTTGAACATGCATCCTGGATGTCGTCGGTGGTTGAAATAGGGAGCAGTCCCCCCGGAGGGGGTGCTCAGTAAAATCTGAGTAGCTAGGATTCGGCTTGTTCCCGCTCTTTAACCTCCCATACGCTATACGGGATTGCGCTGAGGCGCAGGAAGAGAACGATGGAAGTCAAAGCATTCCTTGAGATCACGATGGTTATCCCGAACGCGAACAGGCCCGCGGCCGCCAAGGTCTACAACGATTACAGGCAGCCTTTCCTGGACACCATACCCGGGGCGCTCACCAAGCAGCTCCTGATCCGCGACGAGGACGTGCAGGTCCTCCACGGGTTCGACAGCGTCGAGCACGCGAAGGCGTACCTGTCCAGTGACATGTTCAAGAACGACGTCTTCGTCGGGCTGTCCCCTCTCTGGACCGCCGACCCCGACGTCAGGATCTACGCCCTCTGAAGGGCACCGGAGGGGGCCACCCCCTCCCAAACTCGATTCTTGATGAAATCGCAGGTCTGGCACTGCGGCAGTTTGTTCATATCGTCCATGTGATGGAAGCAGCTCGACCACTCGCAGATGGACTGGAGGATGGGGACCACGGAACGGCCCTTCTCCGTGAGGGAGTACTCGACCTTCGGAGGGATCGTGTCGTACTGCTCGCGGGACACCATGCCGTCGGCGATGAGGTCCTTGAGGGCATCCGAGAGGACGGTGTCGGTGAGGTTAACGAGCTCCTTCTTGATCTCCCCGTAACGGAGGACCCCTTTGGCATTCAGGATGCATATGATGCGGGGCTTCCATTTGCCTCCGAACGTATCCATGCCGTATTCCAGCGGGCAGTGGATCTCCCTCTCCGACAACGATTTGTATGTCATCTTGAGGCCTCACGAGATCATGGTGGAATTGATCAGGCGTAGCCTTTCCCATCCATTATCGGAGGCGACGATTCTGTTGGATGCTGTCGACCTGTTTCTGACATGTGCGGTCGGGCAGTCCTGTTTGGAAGGGTCGTAAAGAGGCGATCCGAATGCCTTGATGCAAGCGTTGTTGCATTTCTCGATGGCAGCAGGCATATCGGATTCAGGAATATCGAATGCCACATCCAGATAAGTCCTAACGTCGGCTTCTGAGAGCGTTGCATCTTCTTTTACAGCATCCACGAATTCCTGGATGTCATGTACTTTAACGACGCCGACGAAGTATGGATCTGTTTCTGGAACGGATTTCCACTCCGGTGAATTGGTGACAAGAGAATGCAGCGAGATATTGAGCCCGTCCAGTAAGCGGAATTCCGGTTTGAGATCAGGGAGACGCTCATTCTCCAGGACTACAGAATGAATCGCCACGCGATAACCGCGGGTGTACGAGTTGCCCAGAATCATGGTGTGTCTGTATCTTTTCTGCTCCAATTCACGTACGCCTCCTTGTGTTCTTTATGGGATTTGAAATTCATTTCGGATTGTTCTTCCGACCATAGTTGCAATTCCCAGGGGTAGTGATAGTTGGATTCCTTAAAGTAAATGTGGGTCGCCACATAACGGGCCTTTCCATCCTTTATTTTGCTCGAGTCCAGTATTTTCAATTCAGGGTGGTCATTTCCCACACATTTGACGATCTCATCGGTTGAAACATCACGTTTAACAATCAAACGAACACCACAGACATCGTTTAAACATTTGTTTACCGGGGTATTGCCTAGCAGTCTGGGGTTCGTGCTGTATCTATCGATTTTGTCCAGTATTGAATCGACGGTTTTGAGGCTAGGTGACCAAGGAGTTGGCGCACCTATCGGGCGGGGACAGGTCATCCCCGCGTTTCACGACTCTGAGGCCAAGC
>CAVIUM010000044.1:0-15155 GCA_963645865.1 Lachnospiraceae bacterium | reverse complement strand
GCAAGATCGTCGTGGAGAAGGGACTCGTCAGGAACGAGGAATCATGATTTCACCATGGCTGATCCGACCGTCCCGAATATATCCCGTGATTCCATCCCCCATCCATGGGAGCATACAGGCTCAGATTCGTCATCTCCGAAAGCGACCCGGAGATTTCCAGGACCGTCGCCGTCCCGGACTTCTCATCCTTCTACGACCTGCACAGCATCATCCAATCCGTGATGGGATGGAAAGACCACCACTTCTTCGCTTTCGAATCCGACGGGAGGCGCATCGCCTTCGAAAGTCCCTACGGATCCGACCGGGACGCGGAACGCCCCCACCTCGTCCCGATCTCCGAGTTCGAAGGGAAACCCGTCGACTACACCTACGACTACGGCTACGACCTCCACGTCCTCATCTCCTGGGAAGGGAGAGAGGACATCGACGGCAGGATTCCCGTCCTCATCGACTGGGAGAACGACGCCCCTCCCGAGGACTGCGGGAGTCTGGAGGATTTCTACGACATCGTGGAAGCGATCGACGACCTCGACTCCCCGGACCACGACGACGCCATGATGTGGAACGAATCGATCGGGTTCGATGAGGACACGGTGCTGAACAGCCTCGAGACCTGGGGGCCCCAGGGCGTCATGCCCGAAGGCGCGGAACCCCTCGACCCCATGGTGCGCATCCTCGCCCTCGCATCCTCCGCGGTCATCTTCGACGGTTCGATCTGCTACGACAGAGACGAGAAGACGGTGGCGGTCATCCGCGGACCCGAGACCCCTCCCCTCGGCACCGACATAATCGGAAACCCCATCGCCGAGATGACGGGAGAGGATCTGGAATCCGAACCAGACCGCTACATCCCCATATGGGAGTCCATCGAATCCTTCCGCGCCGGCGTGGCCGAACGCATGTGCGAGAGGATGGGATGGGATGAGGGCGCCAGGATGCCCGGGGAATCGGACCTGGACTACACCGACCGCATAGGAGGGGTGGTCCTGGAGCGCGATGTCGGAGATGATCTCACGAAGTTCTACACCGCAGCCATGTCCGAGCACACGTTCCAATGGGCCGAGAGGAACGGTTTCTTCTTCATGAGCGAGAGCGTCGCCGTCCGTCTGGCGAAGGAGGATCCGGAACGTCTCCGCGCCCTCGGCGCGGACCCCTCCGACCCGGCATCCATCGAGGACCTCGTCAGACTCATGAACCCGGTATTCGACGACGAGGATTCCCTCCCCGACAACCTCCCGGTGAAGGGGGACGACATAGCGTACATGCTCACCTTCACCGTCCGCGACAGCGACCCCGTGATCAACAGGACCGTCGCCGTTCCCGCCTACGCGTCCTTCTACGACCTCCACGTCCTCATCCAGGACCTGATGCAGTGGAACAACGACCATCTGTACTCCTTCGACGCCGACGGCGACATCATCGAGGAACCGGACCCCTCCAGCCCCGTCGATGACGGCGTCCTTCCCCCCATATGCGTCCCCATCGCCATCTACCAGGGATGCCCGATAGACTACCGCTACGACTTCGGGGACGATTGGCACGTGGACATAACATGGGGAGACGTCATCGATGAATACTACGACAATGCTGCGGACCTCATCCTGTGGAACGGGAACTCCCCTCCCGAGGACTGCGGGGGGATCAGAGCATACATGGAGAGGCAGGAGGAGCTGGAGGTGGAATTCGATGAGGACCTCGTCAGAAGGGTCATCGGGTCCTGGGGTGTCCAAGGGATCGCCGGGCCCGATTCGGAATTCGTCCCGGAGATCTTCCGCATCGAACTGACGAACGCCCTACTGGCCGCCTCCGAGGATACAATCGTGTACGACAAGGAGGGTTGCATCCTGGCGACGGTCCGCAGGAACAAGCGGAGATCGAAGAGGAGAGACGGGGAGGAGACCGCCACCGTGACCCTCGATGAGATCTCCGCGGATCCCGACCGCTACATCGTCGTATGGGACACCCCCGCCGCGTACATGGAGGATCTGATCACTGGATTCCTGGAGGATCGGAACATCCCCGAGACCCGGAGGAAGGGGGAGTCCGTCAGGGAATTCATCGGACGCGCGGATGCCGCCCTCGACGATGAGACCAGGATGGACTGGAGACTGCACTGCGCATACGCGGTCGCGGACGAGGTCTGCGAGTGGGCGGAAGATAATGACCTCTACTTCTACAGCTTCCCGAACGCATTCGTCAGCCCCTTGGAGACGGTCTTCCGTTTGCTCCACGACAAAGGCGTCGATATCAGCGACCCCGAAGCGCTGCAGAGGTTCATGGACGAGTACAGCGAATCGCTCAAACGGTGATGAGGGAGGCCGGCGGAGCCGGCCGACCGACTCTTCGTCGGAGGGAGCTTTGAGATCCATCCGAGGACTCGTCGTCCTCTGCCTCATAAATTGGCTCCGAAGAGTCTGGTAGCTCCTCCACCTCGAACTCCCCCTCTTTGACGGCCATCAGCTTGGCCCGCGCCCGGGCGACGTAGCTTCCGATGTCCGTGGTCCTCACCTTCTTATCCATCAGCCTGCTGGTGAACGCGGCCGCATCGGCCGGCCCCAGGCCTATCTCGAAGGTCAATGCGAAGGCTGTGGCCTCCATTATAGAGAGGCCCTCCTCGAACACAAGGACCGGGAAAATATCGTAGAGTCTCTCGCGGACCTCTCTATCCGTCATGCGTTTCTTCATCGGTGTGCAATGATTGAAATAGTGTATATATCATACGCTATACTCGGTAGGAAATAACGGCCCGTGAGGGCCGGATCCTTAAGGCGGATCAGACTCGGCCTTCCTTATGGAAGGTCGATGACAATCGTCACCGTCTCGGTGACGATCATCACGCGAAGCCGCTGAGGGCTCTTGGCGATGATCACCAATATGGGATACACCTCCTGCCTTGGCAGCTCCGGTACCAGAATGGGAGTCCGGTACCGGACTCACTGCCTTTCTGGCAATATGGCATAATATATACTAAATATATTAAATTAACTGTTATGACATCTTATCGTTAACTTATTAACAATAATGTCCGCCACCGGCATCCGATCGGATGGAACCTACCGTCTGGCATGCAGAGCGATGCGATGTTCCCGCCGTTCAGGTCGAACAGGGAATTCGTCAGGCAGCAGTCCATGAGCGGGTACGAGAAGCACGTGGAGCAGGCCATGGGCGAAACCCTCATGCTCAGGGACGGCAGGCGCTCCTACAGGCAGAGGATGCTCGATAGGGGCGTCCCGATCGAGTACGTGTCCCACTGCATGGGGCACGATTCGGTGGAGACCACGCAGAAGTTCTACGCGGACTACCGCGACAGGATGGTCCTCGGGAAAGTCGGGAACATACTGAAGAACGCTGATAACCGGGAGATTATTGGGATGTTGTGAGTCCATCTCCCATGGGGCATTGGACCCACACGATGGACCCGAACCGTAAAAACAGCGAAAAATCAGCCGGAAGAGGCAGCCAGACAGTTCGAGAACACGGAATTTCGCATGTCGGTAGACATGGAGATGAGTGGGCCCGCCCGGATTTGAACCGGAGTCAATGGCTCCCGAAGCCACAAGGATACCAAGCTACCCCACGGGCCCACAACCCCACCCATTCAGCCCTCGGATAAAAACCCATCGGCAACTAGATAACCATCGGACCCGATGGCCCAGACATGACCATGCTGATAGCCTATGACGGCAGGGAGAACACCGAGAAGGCCCTGGATTACGCCATTAGGAACTCGGTCGTCTACGGCGAGAAGCTGATCATCCTCTCCGTGGTGGCCAAAGGAGCCGACACCGACATCCAGAGGGTCCGTTCCATAGCCGAATCCGCCCTGGAGAAGGCCAGAGCGGAAGGCGCCGACGCCCAGAGCATAGTGGAATCCGGACAGCCCGACAAGGTCATCCTGGAGACGACGTCCCGCTTCGACTGCAACACCATCATAGTCGGCCGCTCCGGGAAGACCTCGTTGGACAGGGTCATCCTCGGGAGCGTCTCCAACTCCATCGTGGCCAACGCCAAGTGCACCGTGATCGTGGTTCAGCGAAGGCCGAGCGCCTTCACCAGGCTCCTGATCACCCTGTCGGGCGTCGGAGGGCATCCGGGGATGTACATCGCCGGTTCCAGGATCCCTTTTATCCCTTCCCCGACCACATCCCCTTGAACGAACACCCCTCCGGATATGGCGCATGTCCCGGAGGCTATGACCAGCTTGGGCGCGGGCACCGCGCCGTAGGTCCTCTCGGCGGCCTCCCTCATGTTGGAGCACATCGGACCCGTCACGATCAGACCGTCGGCATGCCTCGGAGACGCGACGATCTTGATCCCGAACCTGTGCAGATCGTAGAACTGATTGGACATGCAGTTCAGGTCCACCTCGCACCCGTTGCAGGATCCGGTGTCCAGCTCCCTCAGGGCTACGGATCTCCCGAACATCCTCCTCGTCGAAGGATCGAGAGGCCTCTCCAGCTCCCCGACGACGGTGTCGCGCGATACGACCAGCTCGTCCCTGGTGAGCGCATAGTCCGGCGCATCCGCCCCGGATATGCACCCCTCGGGACACACCATCGCGCAGTCCATGCAGAAGATGCACTTGCCCAGATCCACCTTCCAGCCGTCATCGATGATGATGGCCTTCGTCGGACAGTTTCCGGCGCACCTGCCGCACCCCTTGCAGTCGAAGGACGCCATGGGCATCACCTCGCGCTCGTCCATGATGACGGCCTTCGGTTCGGTGCAGCGGTCCCGGGAGGTCAGATTGGAGAACAGTTCATCAAGCATCCTTCGCACCTCACAGATCGTTCCCGCTGTACGACAGCCCGAAGCTCTTGTTGATCAGAGGGAAGTCGGGGACGACGTTCCCCGGCACCGCTCTGCACATCCCGAACCAGTTCACGAACGACGGGTCCCTGACGGAGTATCTCCACACCCTCCCGTCCCTGATGTCCGCGCAATGGACGAGCTCCCCTCTGGGGGCCTCCACGATCGACACGTGGAACCCGTCCTCCACGGACGGCTCGACCCTGGTCTCGCCGGGCTCTATCGACTGTATGCTCTGGTGGATCAGGCTGATGGATTCCGTCATCTCCCCGAGCCTGACGGCGGTCCTGGAGTGGACATCGCCCCTCTTGGCGGTGACCACGTTCATCCCCAGCTCCCCGTACATCCCGTACCCGAGGTCCTTCCTCGCATCCGATGCCACGCCGGAGGCGCGGGCAATCGGACCCACCGCCCCGAGGGAGACGGCATCGTCCATGGACAGCACGCCGGTCCCGTCCAGACGGTCCAGGAGGGCCGGGCTCTCCATCATCTCGGCCAGGTCCTCTATCTCGAATTTGATCTCCATCAGGAAGTCGTCCAGCTCCTCCAGCTTGGAATCGGGGATGTCCCTGCGGACCCCTCCCGGCACCACGCTGTTCATCAGCAGACGGTGACCGGTCAGCCCCATGTCCATCCTGAGGATCTTCTCGTGTATCCCCCCGCCGAAGGCGGAGGGGACGTTGAACGCCGTGTCCGTGCACACTCCCGAAACGGAGGAGATGTGACAATGGAGCCTCTCCATCTCCGCGAGAACGGTGCGGATGTGCTTCGCGCGGATCGGCACCTCGCATCCGGATTCCATGATCTCGGAATACGCGATGCAGTTGGCCACGCACGTGTCCCCGGAGATCCTCTCCACCAATCTCGAATTGTCCTGCGAAGCGGGCGTCTCCAGCAGCTTCTCGATGCCGCGGTGGGTGTATCCCAATGTGGGGTTCAGCTCGATCACCGGCTCGCCGGCGACGCTGAACCTGAAGTGTCCGGGTTCGATGATCCCCGCATGGACCGGTCCGACGGGTATCTCGAACACGTCGTCCCCCACGGTGCGGTTGGGACCGATGGGGATGCGGGCCTCCGTGCTCCTGTCGTAGGGCTCCTTCTGCAGCGGATACCCGTCGCCGATCCTCCTGTAGACGATCGGATCCCTCGGACCGTCCTCGAAGCGCACACCGCTCATCTCGTACATCAGCCTCTCGAACGGCAGGGCGTTGGGGATCTTCTTCGAAACGGGAACGGCCTTGGCGCCCGGGACGTATGTGAGACGGATGGTCTCCGACCCCTTCCTGAACAGAGCCTCGATCCTCCTCGGCTCCCCCTCGACGGCGAACATCGTCATCAGGCGGTAACCGTCATCCTTCAGGCGGGATGCCTGCGACAGCACCTCGTTGCGTCCCAGTTCGAGATGGATCACAGTATCAGCCCCAGACTGCCGACGGCGTTGGAGAGCCAATCCTGCATCCCATCGGTCATGAACAGTCCGAGGAACAGGGTGGCGATGAACAGTACGATCAGAGGAAGACGCCTCGAAACGCACGCGTGCTGGTCGATCTCCTTCCCGGGATCGCCCGTCATCATGGGGAACACGTTCCTCACGAACCCGGCGAACACTATCGCCAGCAGGACGACCATGAGTCCGGCGATCCAGAACGTCCCGTCCGATACGGCGGCGCTTATCAATGTGAACTCCCCCACGAATATCGCGAACGGAGGGGCGCCGACTATCGCCAGGGTCCCGGCGGTCAGCATGAAGGATGTGAAAGGCATGGATCTCCCCAATCCCCTGATGGACCTCATATCCCTGGTGCCGTATGATTGGACGACATCCCCCGCGGAGAAGAAGAGGATCGGCTTGGTGACCGAGTGCGCCACCATCTGGAGGATCGCCCCGGCTATCGCAAGCGGCGTCCCGATGCCGAATCCGATGGCGATCAGGCCCATGTTCTCTATGCTCGAGTAAGCGAGCATCCTCTTGAGGTCCCTGGCGGACACGATGAAGAACGCCGCCGCCGCGAGCGATATCAATCCGAAGGTCAGCATCACGGCGGACGCGAATCCCGGATTGACGATCTCGGACACGGCGTAGAACCTGATTATCCCGTACAGGGCGCAGTTCAGCAGGACCGCCGAGAGCAGTCCGCTCACCGGGCTGGGCGCTTGACTGTGGGCGTCCGGCAACCAGGTGTGCATGGGGACGAATCCCACCTTGGTGCCGAATCCGACGATGATCATGACCATGGCCATCTTCATCATCGTGGGGTCCAGCTGCGAAGCGGCCGCCATGAGCGCCGGCCAGTCCAGGGAGGCGTCCGACTCTATCCTCCCGACCGTCGAGGCGTAGACGAGCGTGAAACCCGCCAACGCTATGGTGATGCCGACGGAGCACAGGATGATGTATTTCCAGGCCGCCTCCGTGGACTCCTCCCTGGAATAGAATCCCACCAGGAACGTGGAGACCAGCGTGGTGGCGCCTATGCCGAGCCACACCACGGCCATCGAACGGACCGCGAAGGTCAGCATCATCACCGAGATGAAGACGATCAGCAGCGAGTAGTACTCGCCGTGGTCCTTGTGCGTTATCTCCCTCTCGTCCAGCTCCAGACCGATGTACGCCCTGGAGTAGATGGAGGCCATCAGTCCGACGAAGGCCACGAGGAGCATGAACGTCGCCGACAGCGCGTCCATGTAGAACATGCCCTCGTCGAGCACCTCCCCTCCGGCTATCGGGACGCATAGCGCCGATGCTATGATCATGAGGACGAACGCGCACAGAGGCATCACCGTCGCCACGACCCTCCTCGACCTGAGCAGGACGCATGCGACCGACGAGACGACCATCGCGATGATCAGCAGCAGAAGCATCGCGTTCATTCCTTCAGCCTCCTGAGGAACGACGTGTCCACGGAATTGAACGATCTGTTGATCCTGTACGCGAATATCCCGATGATGATGATCGCGACCATCACATCGAAGAAGGCCCCGATCTCGACGATCAGAGGCATCCCATGGGACAATGCGACGGCGCCCAGGAACAATCCGTTCTCCATCATCAGCAGACCCACGGTCTCGGTGATCGCCTTCCTGCGGGTGCACATCATCAGCAGTCCGATGAGGATCATCGACACCGACAGAGCGAGACAGTTCCTCTCGACGGTCTCGATGGACGTCAGCAGAGGCTCCGTGATGTAATAGGACAGGATGATCAGCAACCCCGATATCAGCAGGGAACCGGGGATCCCGATGCTCAGCTCCACCTCCTTGTCCACGTTGATCCTGCTCATGATGTACAGCAGCATCTTGGGCATCACGATCACCTTCAACGCGATGGTCAGGACGCACATGATGTAGATGTGCGGGGTGTCCGAGGACCAGGCGACGATGAACGCCAGCGCGGCGAGGAACACGGACTGCAGGGAGAACAGGTTGATCAGAGGCCTCATGCGGGTGGTGGCCACGGCCATCATCGACGTCAGCAGCATCAGCACCGCGCACAGGTCGATCAGGTTCCCGGTTATCATCTCGTCCATTTGCATTCCTCACAGGATGTACAGCGATATCATCGCCAGCAGCGACAGTGTGAAGGACACCGTCAGCAGGTTGGGGGTCTTGAACAGTCTCGATTTGCACAGAGCGGATTCCACCGCGGACAGGATGAAGGCCACCAGCACCATCTTCACCGCCGCGACGACGACGGACACGGCCATCGCTCCGACCGTCAGCTCGGACGCGATCCCCCAGGGGAAGAACAGCGACCCGATCATGGCCATGAAGATGGTCAGCCTGAGCATGCTCGAATACTCCATGAACGCGAGCCCGCGTCCCGAATACTCGAGCAGCATGGCCTCGTGGACCATGGTCAGCTCCAGATGGGTGGTGGGGTTGTCGAACGGGATCCTGGCGTTCTCCGCCAGGAGCGTCATCATGAACGACGCGCCGGCCAGGATCAGTGCGGGACCCACCGCGGCCATCCCCAGGGCGGAGATGGCGGACGATATGTCGCCCATGTCCGTTCCAGCTCCGGAAAGAACCGCGAGGGTGGCGATCGAGAGGAGCAGGGCGGGTTCGATCAGCACGGACATCATCATCTCCCTGCTGCTACCCATCCCGCCGAAGGTGGAGCCGCCCTCCAATCCTCCCAGGACCATCGCGAACCTGAACATGGTGAATATGTACACCACCGCGACCAGGTCGCCGAAGGGCGCCAGGACGCCGGTGTAGATGAACGGCGTCATCATGGCGAGGACGATCATCGACGCCATGCACACGTAGGGGACCCCGCGGAACAGCCAGGAACAACTCCCGGATGTCACGGCGTCCTTCCTCACCAGTTTGGCCAGATCGCGGTAGGGCTGGAATACGCTGGCCCCGACGCGCCCCTGCATCAACGCCTTGAATTTGGAAACGAGCCCGGACATCAGAGGCGCCAGCGCCATGATCAGCGCGGCCTGGATCAGCCCGACGATCACCTCGATCATATCAGCCTCACCGCCAGGAGAGCGGCCACCAACGTGACCAGGATGTATGCGAGATAAGATTGGATGTTGCCCGTCTGGAGCCTGGTGATCTGCACGGAAGCGTAGGAGATCAGGGCTCCGAAGGGCCTGTAGATGTATTTGACGAAGGGCTCGACGAAGCTCGTGCTGTATCTGTCGCCCTTCTTCTCGGAGATGTCCCTGTAGATGGGATGGAACACGCGGACGATCGGCTGGGAGAAACCCTCGGAGGAATACTGCATCCTCTTGTCGAGCCCCCCGCCGCATCCCCAGGTCTCGTAGATCTCCCTGTTCCTCTTGAAGACGCGGGTGAGGATGAACAGCACGAGCACGCATCCGCCGAACAGTATGCCCAATGTCAGGGGCTTCAGGCTCCCGGGCATGGCATCCATGTAACCGGCGCCGAATCCTCCGAGCGAGGTCATCCCCTCGGCCATCGCATCGAGCAGGGGGAACGCCAGGATCCCCATCGCCACGCAGGCCCCGGCAAGGACCACCAGGGGGGCCATGGACCCTTTCCTCAACGGTCTGGGGTCCTCCGCACCCTCCGACCTCGGCCTTCCGAGGAAGATGAACCCGTACAGTCTGGCGTATGAGGTCGCTACGATCATGCCGCACACCCCCATCATCGCCACGAGCAGGGGCATCGCGATCCTCAGACCCGATTCCATGGCATCCGTCCCCAGGAGGGACTGCAGCATCAGCCACTCGCTCACGAACCCGTTCAGCGGGGGGATGGCGGCCAGGGACATGACGCCGATCAGCGCCACGGCGGAGAACGCGGGCAGCGCCTTCGCCAGCCCGCCCATCCTGTCTATCCCGGTCTCCCCGGTCACGTCCTCTATGGAATCCACGGAGAGCATCATCAGGGACTTGAACATCCCGTGGTTCAGCGCGTGCATCAATCCGGCCAGGACCACCAGGGATTCCAGGGACTTCAACAGTCCCGAGAACAGCATCCCCAGGGACAGGCACATCATCACGAGCGCCATGTTCTCCATGCTCGAGTACGCCAGGATCCTCTTCGGCTCGACCTGGACCATGGACTCCATGGCGCCCCACATGGCCGTCAGAGCGGCCAGGATGCAGAACACGCCGGAGACCATCTCCACGTCCCCGTCCACACCTATCCAGGCGAAGACGCTCTTGTAGAGCACCAATACAGCAGCGCTGGAGCAGACGGTGGTTAGAAGCGCGGAGGTGTGCGTGGGGGATTTCGCGTACATGTCGGGCATCCAGGCGTGGAACGGGACCATCCCGAGCTTCGTGCCGAACCCGACGAACAGGAGCGCGATCACAGCGGACTCCCCGACCGGACCCATGGCCTCCCCGAGATTCCTCCAGCTCCCGATATCCCCGGTGCCTGCGACGGACCACATGTACGCGTACGCTGCCATCAGCAGGAGTCCGCCGATGTGGGTGATAGCGAAGAACCTCCACCTGGGGACGTTGTCCTTCATGTCGGCCATCAGGAAGGTCAGCATGGACACCGCCTCCCACGAGACCAGGAGCAGCACCACGGAATCGGACATCATGAACAGGACGCACGAGACGAACAGCCCGCATGCGAGCCCGATGAATCCCCCGTGGTATCCGTGTCCAGAATGGGACATGTGGACCATGACCATCAGGAACACCAGGGAGGACAATGAAACGAATATGGCCGTAAGAGCGTCGACGGAAACGGAGTACGATCCGAGGAACGAATCCAACGGCAGGGATATGGAGAAATCGGGGGCCAGGACCCACACGGGATAGCAGAGCATCCCCGCGACGCAGGATATCCCGCAGAGCACGGTGCAGACGCCTTCGGCCCGGGGTATCCTCGGGATGAGTCCGACGATCAGGCCCGCTATCGCGGGCAACAGCAGGATGAGCATGTATGCCGCGATAAGAGTGCCCTCGTCAACGCCCCCGAACATGTGAATTTCACAACCGGGGTCCGCGTTACACGGATGTTACCTTAAATGTTGGGGAAGGCGGGATCGCGTCCCGGCCCGTCCATCGTAATTGGGAAAGAGCGGTCAGATGCGCCTCATCGGTATGATGCGCTTCTTCGTCTCCTTCTTCGGGGCGTCCTTCTCGGCATCGTAGATCTCGATCATCTCGTCCCTGATGCTGTCGACGAACTCCTTGGAATACCCGATCGGCACGGTGGAGACGTTCTTCCCCAGCGCCTCGTTGAGGTCCATGCAGAATCCGCCGCGCCCGAAATATCCGAACGCCTTGCCGAAATCCACCAGGAGCTCCACGTCGCTCCCGCTGTCCGCCTGACCCTTGGCGTACGCGCCGTAGACGTAGACCTTGGAGACCTTGAACCTCTGGGCCACCGGGCGGACCCTCTCGGCTATCTCGTCTATGGTGTAGACGCTCCTCGAGGTCTCGATGCTGATCCTGCCGAAACCATCTGCCATGTGTCGCGAATCGGGGTGCCAGTATTTCATGACCGTAGGTCCGAGCGAATGATTCTGATAATCAATTGTAATAAATTATTATGATAAAAAATTATCAAAATAAATCCCCTCTTTAAATACGGAACGCCCCATACAGCATTATTGGGCGGTTTCATCATGGTGAAAAGAGAGGGAATACGCGATTACTCGGCGTTCCGTCCCGCAGGATATCCGGTCAGGCACAGGAGAAGCGCGCCTTACGAACCGAAGGTCTCCCTGAGCCTGGAGTTCAGAGGGTACATCCGCGAGATCAGGAGACTGGATTCCCTCATGGACGGATTCATGCTGACCTCCGCCGACTACTTGGAGCTGGTGAAGGACGCCTATGCGTCCAATGTCCACTGGTCCACGAAGATCGAAGGGAACAGCCTGTCGATGGACCAGGTCAGGGACATCGCGACCCGTTACACCGACGGCACGATGAGCGAATCCCGCAACGGGGATGTCCAGGAGATCCTGAACCACCTGCACGTGATGTTCTCGAACGGTCCGTTCGGACTCCCGTGGAGCATCGGCACCGTGTGCAGAATGCACGGGATGCTCCTGCGCGGGACGGATGAGATCTCTCCGGGCGAGATCAGGACGGTGCCCGTATCCGTGGTGGATCGGGATGGGAACGAGATGTTCATCGCCTGCCCCCCGGGATCCGTCGCCGAGGAGATGGATGCGCTGCTGACCTGGCTGGCCCAATCCCCGTTCGACGAGATCGTCACCGTCGCGCTGTTCTTCCACGGATTCGAGAGCATCCACCCCTTCGAGGACGGCAACGGCCGCACGGGGAGGACCATGATGCACATCCTCCTCCAGGAGTTCGGTCTGCGCAACAGCTCCCTCTGCAAGATCGACGAGGAGATGCTGGCGGACCCGGAGACGTACTACTCGCTCCTGACGTTCTCCGATGCCATCGGCGACTGCACCCATTTCGTAGAATACGCCATAGAATGCATCCTGGCCGCGTACCGCGAGGCTTATGCGCGGTTCTCGGCGAAGGACATGTTGGGAAGGTTCGATTGGAACGTCCGCCACCTCGCCTGGGATGCCAAGAGGGCGGGGGAGTTCACCCTGTCGGAGGCCATGGGATGGTCCGGCGCGGGCGAGCAGACCGTCCGTTCCAGGCTGGAGACGCTGGTCGATGCCGGGATCCTGGAGAAGGTGGGGAGGACGCGTTCGCTCAGGTACAGGTTCATGGACCCGTTCCGCGAACTCAGGGAGAGAATAGGTACAGAATGATTGGGGCCCCGTCCGTCCCCGGACGGGGTCATGTTTGTTCAGGCCATCCTCCTCAGGACGTACTGGAGGATCCCGCCGTTGGCGATGTAATCGACCTCGGCGGGCACGTCGACGCGGCAGAGCGTGTCGAACTCGAGCTTCTGGCCGTCGCGGTACGCCGTCACGCGGACGGTGCATCCCGGTTCGAGATCGGTCAGGTCGATGTCGAAGGTCTCCTTCCCGGTCAGTCCGAGGGAATCGGCGTTCTGTCCCGGCAGGTACTGCAGGGGCACGATGCCCATCCCGACCAGGTTCGACCTGTGGATCCTCTCGAAGGATTCGGCGATGACCGCGCGGACACCCAGGAGGAGGGGACCCTTCGCGGCCCAGTCCCTGGAGCTGCCGGTACCGTACTCCTTACCGGCCAGGACGATCAGCGGGGTCATGTCCTCGTCGTACCTCTGCGACGTCTCGAATATGGTTCCGACGGTCCCGTCCGGCAGGTACACCGAGCAGCTCCCCTCGGATCCGGGGACCAGGATGTTCTTCAAACGGATGTTGGCGAACGTCCCGCGCACCATGACCTCGTGGTTCGCCCTGCGCGAACCGTAGGAGTTGAAATCCTCGGGCTTCACGTTCCTCTCCGTCAGGTACCTCCCGGCGTCGGTGTCCTTGCCGAAGGCCCCCGCGGGGGAGATGTGGTCGGTTGTGATCGAATCCCCGAGCTTGGCGAGGACGCGGGCCCTCTTGATGCTCTTTATCTCGGGCTCCTCATCGATCGAATCGAAGAACGGGGGGTTGCGGATGTAGGTGGACTTCTCGTCCCACTTGAACAGCGGCGAGTCCTCGCACGGCACGGCGTCCCACCTGGCGGACCCCTTGAAGATGTCCTTGTACTTGGATGTGTAAACGGCGCGGGTCACGAACTGGTCGGTGAGCTGCTTTATCTCCCAATCCGCGGGCCAGATGTCCCTGAGATAGACATCCTTACCGTCGACGTTTGCCAGGGGCTCCCTGTCCAGATCGATGTCTACCCTCCCGGCGATGGAGTAGGCGACCACCAGAGGGGGCGATGCCAGATAGTTGGCCTTCACCAGCGGGTGGATCCTCCCTTCGAAGTTCCTGTTGCTGGACGCCATCGCGGCCACGGCCAGGTCATTCGCCTTGATCTCCTCGGAGACCTCGTCGGACAGCGGTCCGCTGTTCCCGATGCAGGTCATGCATCCGTATCCGCAGACCTGGTAGCCCATCTTCTGCAGGTAGATCAGCAGACCGGAGTTCTGCAGATACTGCGTCACGGCCTTCGATCCGGGGGAAAGGGAGGTCTTGACCCACTCCTTCGGCTTCAGTCCGAGGTCGTAGGCCTTCTTCGCCACCAATCCGGCGGCGAGCATCACGGACGGGTTGGCGGTGTTGGTACAGGATGTGATCGACGCGATCACCAGCGAACCATCGCCGAGGGCCTTCTCCGAGGGCATCCTCTGCTCCTTCACCCCGAGGGCGTCCAGGGTCTTCGCGAACTGCTCCTTCATCTCCCTCATGGGGATGAGGTCCTGGGGACGCTTGTGGCCGGCGAGGCACGGCTCGACGGAGGACAGGTCCAGCGTCAGCGTGTCGGTGTACTCCGGCTCGGTGTCGTACCACATGGTCTGAGCTTTCAGATACTTCTCGACGGCGTCGATGTGCTTCTCGTCCCTGCCGGTCAGGCGGAGGTACTCCATGGTCCTCTCGTCCGGGGGGCAGAATCCCATGGTCGCGCCGTACTCGGGGGCCATGTTGGCCAGAGTGGACCTGTCGGGGAGCGGGAGGCTCTTGTAGCCGGGCCCGTAGAACTCGACGAACTTGCCGACCACGCCCTTCTTCCTGAGCATGCTGACGACCGTGAGGACAAGATCGGTGGCGTTGACGCCCTCCTTCAGAGCGCCGGTGAGCCTGAACCCGATGACATCGGGCAGGGGCATGTAGCTGGGCTGTCCGACCATGACCGCCTCCGCCTCTATTCCCCCGACACCCCATCCGGCCACTCCGAGACCGTCGATCTGGGTGGTGTGGGAGTCGGTACCGAAGCAGGAATCGGGATAGGCGACCTTCTTCCCATCCTTCTCGACGACGTGTACGAGGGGGGACAGGTACTCCAGATTGACCTGGTGGCAGATGCCGTTCCCGGAGGGCACGGCGCGGAAGTTGCGGAGGG
>CAVIUM010000043.1:0-15246 GCA_963645865.1 Lachnospiraceae bacterium | reverse complement strand
CCATTAATCGTCATTGACCCGGCCATCTGATCATATTGCCAAACACAGACTAGGGCCGTCTCGGAAGAACCGACCTGATATCTACCGCTCTCTATGGTCAAAGCCGCATTTTCAGCGCTTACGGCATAGTAATTCATTCCCTGAACATCCAGATTCCTAAGAACGACATCGGAGGATCTGTAGACATTTATGCCTCCGATCGTTTTGAGATCTTCTAGAATGACACCACTCGTCACTTCTTGGGTAGTATAGTCGTCATTTCCGATGAAAAGAGCGTAGGATATCTTGCCACTGGCCTTGGTCGAGTCATCCATTCCCTCCAAGGTTCCATTCTTCACAGTGAAATTCTGTCCGACCAGAACAAAGGACCAAAATCCTACCGTGACGGTCTTCTGATTGAGATCTATCGTCAAACCCGTTACGTCAATAGGCGTACCTGCTGTCTTCTGAACAAAACGTACATCATTAACGAAAGTCACTGTCTTCCCTTGAGATTCCTTTGCCGCATTCACAGCTGCCTTGAAAGAGCTATAATAGGCGTCTCCTACCTTGGCAACCGCCTGGGAGGAATCTGTCACAACCCCTCCATTACCGGGATCTGTGACATAAGATTCCGATCCTTCCGCAATCATCGAGGATCCCACGATGAAGCAACCCAGGACTGCAATCAATCCTGCAATCGCCACTAGAGCCAATTTGTTCATTTTCCCCTCCCATCGGGAGAGGGGGGGAAAGGTCGGAAAAGAGGCGCAACCCCCCCCCCCGTTAGTATATTCCTGTACTCTGACCATGGTCGCATGCGCCCTTATAGTTTACGTAGCTTAGAATCAAATCAACGAACTAAGTATTATAGAAACTATGAACGCACAGAGCTGACACGGGCGGGATGGATACCCGATATCGCGGAAAACAGAAAGAAGAACGGACGGGACGGCCGCTCGGACCGCCCCGTCTTGAAAGTTTCACTGGGGCGAAGGAGTCCCCGAGATCGGGGGCTCGACGCTCGATTCCGTCGTTACGACGGGCTCCGGCTCCGCCTCGGCGACCTCGGGTTCCTCGGCGGGAGCGGATTCGATGACCTTGTACTCGATCTTCTTGGGCGCCTCGAGCCTCTTCGCCGACGACTTCCCGTCGGCGGTCAGCGGGAGGAGCTTGTCGAGGTACTGCTGCTTCATCGGGCAATCGACGAACGCGTACTCGAACACGTCGCGGAGGTTCTCGACCGTGTATATTTCCATCATGTCGTAGTACTTCGCGTCGATCATGACGTCCTTCCCGTTGTCCTTCGGGATCAGCGCCATCTTGATGCCCGCTTCCGCCGCGGCTTCCAGCTTGGCCGTGACACCGCCTATCGGGAGCACATGTCCCCTGACGTTCAGGGAGCCGGTCATCGCCAGGTCCTGGCGGATCGGGATGTTCTCCATCGCCGACACGATGACTGTCGCCATCGTGATCGAGGCGCTGTCCCCGTCCACGCCGTTGTAGGCGCCGACGTACTGCAGGTGGATGTCGCAGTTGGACAGGTTGGTGAGCGTGTACTTCTTGATCACAGCGGAGATGTTGTCCACGGCCTCCTTCGCTATGTCCCCCAACTGTCCCGTGGCGATGATGCGCCCGCCCTTGCTGCTCTGCGCAGGCGTCACTTCAGCCGCCAGAGGCATCACCATGCCGGACATCTCCGACATGTTGTTGCTGCTGGAAAGGACGGCGAGACCGTTCACCATCCCGACGGCGGACCCGTCGTTCCTGAACAGCTCGTACCTCTTGAGCGCGGAGATCTGCTCGTCGGAGATCTGCTGCTCCAGGCTGCGGGCCGTGTGTCTGGCGAGGAGCACATCGTCCATGGAGACGAGCTTCGCGCCCCTCTGCTTGGCCATGTCGCCCGATATGCGGATGAGACCTCCGAGCTCCCTCATCCTGAGGGTCAGCTCGCCCTTCCTCCCGGAACGGCGCTGCGCTTCCCTCAGGATCTCCCCGACGGCGTACTTGTCGAAGTGCGGGATCTTGCCGTCCTTCTTCACTTCCTGCGCCACGAACCTCACGATGTTCGTGCGGTTCTCGTCGGTGTCGGGCATGGTGCTCTTCATGTACACCTCGTACCCGTAACCGCGTATCCTGGACCTCAGAGCGGGGTGCATCCCCTGCAGGGCGTCCAGGTTCCCGGCGCACACGAGGACGAAGTCGCACGGCACCGGCTCGGACTTGACGAGAGCGCCGGAGGAGCGCTCGGACTGGCCGGTGATGGACATCTTCTTCTCCTGCATCGCTGTGAGCAGAGCCTGCTGGGATTCCATCCTCAGCATGTTGATCTCGTCGATGTAGAGGACACCCTTGTTGGCCTTGTGGATCGCACCGGGCTCTATCCTGTCGTGGGACGGCGTCTCCAATCCGCCGGACTGGAACGGGTCGTGCCTGACATCTCCGAGGAGAGCGCCGGCATGCGTTCCCGTGGCATCGACGAACGGCGGCATGTCGCCCGCGTCGTGCCCTACGAGAAGCTTCGGGACGATCGCGGTCTCGGTCTTCATCTGCATGGGCGTCCTGAAGATCATGACTATGATGAACGCGCCCAGCATGGCGATGAGGGCGATGGTGAGATTGCCGAACAGCACCGCCGCCAGCAGTCCGAGGACGATCAGCGCCATGCACGCGTAGATGTACAGCGTGTTGCGCTGGTTCTTCTGCGCCGCCGCTGCGGCCTTCTGCTCGGCCACGACGGCCTTCCCCTTGCCTGCGGGGAACACCCTGATCCTCGGCTCGTTGAAATCCTCGGGGTTGTGGTAGGCGACGATGTCCTGGAGGTCCTCCTTGGGCAGGTACTCGACCATGGAGTTGGCCAGCATCGACTTACCGGTACCCGGCTCGCCTATCAGCATGACGTGCCTCTTCTGGTAGGCGGCCTTCTTCATGACCTCCACCGCCTCCTCCTGGCCGATGACGCGGTCCGCCATCAGGTCGGGGATCTCGATCTCCTCGGTGGAGGCGAACGCCTGCTCCTCGACCCATTCCTCTATGGGTTTGGCCGAGGTCTTCGCGTTCCTCTCCTCTGTGTCTGTCATGCTTTGTCCTCCGATGTACCTCTGTTTGAACTTGTATTTATAGTGATGTTTGAAATGAACATGATTCTCAGATGTCCCCCGCGCGGACCGCGTGCATCATCGCCCATACGACGATGATGGCCACGAGCGCACCGAACACGTAGATCCCGTACTTCTCGACGAATCCCCTCTCGTCCGGCCAATCGACGCCGTTCGCCTCGATGTCCGGGGCGGAGAGTTCCCTGAACGCGTCCGCCGAATGGGTGGCCCCGAATCCGGTGGATATCTCCCCGTAGGTCACCTGGGTGAACGATCCGGCGAGGAGGCAGTTCTTGGACGTCTTCGAATTCCAGGTGGAATCCGCGGCGTACCACTTGCCGTCGTCGACGACCTCGTTCCAATAGCCCTTCACCGAGCCGTCCGAGGTCTTCACGTCGCCGTAGACGGTCACCGCGGTCAATCCGTTCTTGACCGCCAGAGCGGTGAACGCCGCCGCGATGCCCGCGGACGACGACTTGCCGGTGACCAGAGCATCGTAGACGTTGCTCACCTCCGCTTCGCCATCGTCCTTCGACGAGATGTTCCTGAGCTTGTCGTTGATCGCGGAGACCTTCTCCCTGTCCGTCCCGTCGAACGCGACGAGCTTCTCCTCCAGGGCCTTCACGGCATCCTTGGCGGAATCCTTGAAGGCGTCCGGCACGGACAGCGTGAACGTGATCGCGTAGACCCCGGAGTTCTTCTCCGACAGCCCGACGTCGACCTCCTTCACGGGGGTGTCCCACAGCCATATCGGCGACGGGTCGCTCAGATAGTACGCGGCGAGGACCTTGTTGACCATCTCCGTCGCCGTGTCGGCATCGCCGATCGTGGAATCGAACGAGATGTCGAGGGTCTCCGGCACATCGGCCGTCGCCTCGGCGAACCTGACCTTCAGCGCATCGTAGAGCGCCTGCCCGTCGCTGTCCAGCGCATCCCTGTAATGGGACGCCGACGCATCCCCCGACACGGGGACGGCGGCGACGGAGAGCAGCGCGAGCACGGAGGCTATCGCAAGCAGCGCAATCGTCTTTTGGCTCATCTAGGACCCAGGATGAGGGGGTCGTTATTAAACGTGCGCGCGGATGGTACGCCCGACGTGCGACACTTAGATATCCGGACCGACCGTTCCGGAGCCCATGAGGGTAGACGAGCTGGACATCCCGGACGCCGTTTCCGACGCGCTGATGTCCGCCGGTTTCAGGGAGCTGCATCCGCCGCAGGCGGAGGCCATCCCCATAGCCCTCGAAGGACGCAACCTCGTGGCCGCGATACCGACGGCCAGCGGGAAATCCCTGATCGGGATGATACCCGCCCTGAAGATCCTGGCATCCAACCGCGGGAAGGTCCTGTACATCGTTCCGTTGAAAGCGTTGGCCGCGGAGAAGAGGGACGACTTCCAGAGGTTCGCCGATTCCCTGGATTTCAAGGTGCACATGAGCACCGGCGACCTCGACGGCGAGGACAGGGGGATGGCGGACGCCGACGTGGTAATAGCCACTTCGGAGAAAGCGGACTCCCTGATCAAGCACGGGAGCAGGTGGATGCAGGGCGTGCGTCTGGTCATCGCCGACGAGATCCACATGATCCACGACCCCGGGAGGGGGCCGACTCTCGAAATTACTCTCACCAAACTCATCCGGAAGATCCCCGAGATGCAGGTCATCGCCCTTTCCGCCACCATATCAAACGCCTACGATCTCGCGGACTGGCTCGATGCCGAGCTCGTGAGGAGCGACTGGCGCCCCGTGCCCCTGCACGAGGGGGTCTACCTCGACGGGGAGATCCAATTCGAGGACGGCACCCTGAAGGAGGTGCCCAGGAACGGCGACGAATCGGAATCCCTGATAGTCCAGGCCATAGAGGACGGCGGACAGGGGCTGATCTTCGTCAATTCCCGTCGCTCGACGGAGGCTGTGGCGGTGCGCGTGGCGGACCGCATAGCCAAGACGTGCCGCAACCCCCTCTCCGCGGCGGAGAAGGCGATCCTCGAAGGCGAGGCCGAAGCCACCGACATGGGGAAGAAGCTCGCCCAATGCGTCTCCAAAGGGGCGGCGTTCCACAACGCCGGCCTGACCTACTCCCAGAGGAGGATGGTCGAGGACATGTTCAAAGCCGGCCGCATCAAGTGCATCGCCGCGACACCCACCCTCGCCGCCGGGATCAACCTGCCCGCCAGGAGGGTCATCGTCAGAGACTCCACCCGCTTCGAGAACGGGAGCAACGTCCCCCTGCCGGTGATGGAGATCAAGCAGATGTGCGGTCGCGCCGGCAGACCCGGCTACGACCCCTACGGCGAAGCCGTTCTGATCGGCAAGAGCCAGGAGCAGGCCGACCACCTCATGGAGGATTACATCAGGCACGACAGCGAGACCGTCATGTCCAAGCTGTTCGTCGGGAACGCCATACGCGGCCACATGTTAGGGATCCTCGCCACGGGCGATGCCGATTCGGAGGATTCCATCGTGGATTTCATGCGCGGGACGTTCTTCGGCGCCACGTCGCAGATGTACGGCATCGAATCGAAGACGGAGGAGACGGTCGATTACCTAGTGAAGGAGGAGATGGTCCGCCGGAACGGCGACACCGTCGAGGTCCTCCCCTTCGGGAAGAGGGTCTCCGACCTGTGCATCGACCCCGTCTCGGCATCCATGCTCAAGAAGGCCGTCATGAAGATCGACGCCGACACCCCCGTGCTCCAGATCCTACTCGCCGCGGCGATGACCCCGGACGTCATGGGGATGTATCCGAAGGTCGCCGACAGGGACATGCTCAACTCCGCAAAGGAGAGGCTCGGGGAGGACCTCATCCTCGATCCGGCCGAACTCGACGATTACATGTACGACCTCTTCGACAGCGACCTGAAGGTCGCCCTCGTGGTCGAGGGGTGGATCGAGGAGCGCCCCGAGGACATCCTGACCCACACCATGGGCATCGGACCCGGTGACATCAGGTCCAAGGTGGACATGATGGACTGGATCATCTACGCCATGGGGGAGATCGCCTACATCTTCAATCCCGACGCCATGCGCCGGATCAGGCCATTGGCGACCAGGATAAGGTACGGCGTCAGGGAAGAGCTGATCGACCTTGTGAACCTCCGCGGCGTCGGCCGCACCAGGGCGAGGAAGCTCTACGAGGCGGGATTCCGCACGAGATCCGATATCGCGGAGGCCGATGTGTCCGTCCTCGCTTCGATGCCGAAGATCGGACCATCCCTCGCCGCGAGCATGGTGAGGCAGGCCGGCGGGAGGCACGAGGAATCCGTGAGAACGTCCCCGTCGGACGAGGAAGCGGCCTTCATCGACGAGATGGCCGCCGCGTACGGGGAACAGGGTGCGGGGGAGCAGCCCCCGCAGGATAAAGGCGAGGCCGGCCCGAAGCAGGCCAGCCTCTTCGATTTCCGATCAGAGCTGCGACGAGACGAGCCACGACGCGACGGTCTTGATCCTCTGCGTCAGCGTCCTGCTCCCGTACTTCTCCAATGTGTACTCGGTGCTCGTCTCCAGGTCGCTCATGAACGACGCGACCATCTCCGAGCCCAGCTTCTCCGAGTAGACCATGGCGTTGGCCTCGAAGTTCAGGGCCATGCTGCGGTCGTCGAAGTTGGCGGACCCCACGGAGCAGAGCCTCCCGTCGACCACGACGGTCTTCGAGTGGACGAATCCGTCGTTGTACTCGAACACCCTGACGCCGTCCTTCATGAGCTCGGCGGCGCACCTGCGGTTGCACCAGTACACGAAGGGATGGTCCCCGACGTCGGGGATGATGATCTTGACATCGACACCGCGCATGGCCGCGGAGCGCAGCGCGTACATGCACGCCTGGTTCGGCGCGAGGTAGGGGGTGTAGATGTACACCGACTCCTTGGCCGCCTCCAGCATCATGAGGTACTGGAACGCGATTCCGTTGGTCCCGCCCATGTCCGGACCGCCGCTGACGATCTGGACCCTGGCGTCCCCCTTGCCGCGGACCGAATCGTCCGCGTAGTAATCGCCTTCGGTCAGGTCCTCGCGGGAGGCGTAGCGCCAATCGGCCAGGAACCTCATGGCGATGGAATCCACGGCGGAGCCGGTTATCCTCACCGCACCGTCCCTCCAGTGGCCCATCGGACCCTTGCCGAGGTATTCCACCCCGATGTTGAATCCGCCGATGTACCCGACGCGGCCGTCGATGACCGCGATCTTCCTGTGGTTGCGGTTGTTCTTCTTCGGGCTCAGCAGGACGGCGGCGGCGCTGTGGAACAGCTTGACCTGCCCTCCGGCCTCCTTCAACGCTTTCGTGGAGCGGGGGGACGTGTTGTATCCGATCCCGTCCGCGAGGAGCCTGACCTCCACACCCTCCGAGGCCTTCTCGGTGAGGATGCTGACGATCTCGTCCCCGAGCTCGTCCTTGCGGATGATGTAGTACTCCAGGTGGATGAACCTCTTCGCGGACTTCAGGTCCTCGATGAGGGCGGCGAACTTGTCGTTCCCGTCGACGAACAGGTCGACGTCGTTGTCCCTCGAGTAGAGCCAGGCGCCGGAGGCCGCGATACCCCTGGCGGTCTCGGCATCCCGGAAGCCTTCCGAGGCGTCCTCCTCGATGGCCGACATCGAGGCCTCCCTGACCTTCCCGATATCGACATCCCCGACCTTCTTCGGACGGAAGGCGATGCTGGAGTAGAACGTCTGACCGAAGACCAGGTACAGCACGAATCCCAGGACCGGGCACACGATCATGATCACGAGCCACAGCATGACCCTGTGCGGATCCCCCCTCTCGAGGAAGAGCATCGCCAGGATCAGGATCAGGTTCGAAATGTAGACTATAGCTAACAGCGATATCATATGTCATTCCTCCGGGACTCGGTTCTCCCAGCAGGTCACTCCCTTCGGGTCGGTCAGGGCGCTCTTGTGGAACTCCGGTTCCTCCTTGCCCTCGGCCTTCTGCCTCCGGTAATCCGCGTAGGCTTCGACGGCCCGGCTCCCGAGCTTGAACACCACCACGACGTTCACGAGACCGCACAGGATCATCATCAGGTCCACCACGTAGAACAGGGCGTCCGAGGAGTAGAAGCTCGAAAGGAACACCACGACGAGGATCACCACGTTCAGGAACATGATCTTGGCCCTGCTGGAGCCGCCGAGCTCCATGTTGTTCTCACCGATGACGTAGTCGGTCATCAGGCTGGTGACGGCGAATATGATCAGGAAGATCGACACCAGGTAGGATCCGATCGCTCCGATCGCATCGTCCATGATGAACTGGAGGGTCGGGATGGACTCCTCGCCGATATCCAGGATGGCCTGGTAGTCGCCGTACGAGAGGACCACGAGGGCGGTCAGGGTGCAGACGATGGTGTCGATGAGGACCCCGAGGGACTGGGAGAGCCCCTGGGCGGCCGGGTGCTTGACATCCGCCATGGAGGAGATGTTCGGGATGGACCCGATACCCGCCTCGTTGGACAGGATGCCCCTCTTCATTCCGATGACGAGCATCGCACCGACGCCTCCTCCCACCGCCGAAGGCACCGAGAACGCGTTCACGAAGATGTTCGCGATCGCGGCGGGCACGTTGGCGATGTTGATCACCACAACGAGCAGGCAGATGATGAGCCACATGATGGCCATGGCCGGGACGATGCCGACGGAGAGGTCGGACACCCTCCTGACGCCTCCGATGATGATGAAGAGCGTGAAGAGCGTGAAGAGAACGGCGAAGAAGAGCTGGCTCCCTTCGAAGGCGAAGCTGTTGTTGGCCGCCTCGGCCATGCTGCACACCTCCATCGACACGAATCCGATGATGTACATCAGGAACATGACGACGGAGACGATGAGCGCACCGCGCTTCATGTCCAGCCCGTGGAGGATGTTGTACGCCGAACCCCCGTGGAACCCGTCCTTGTCGGACCTGACCTTGTAGATCTGTCCGATGGTGGTCTCCAGGAAGCTGGTCGCCATCCCCAGGAGCGCGAACATCCACATCCAGAATATCGCTCCCGGCCCTCCGATGAGGATCGCCAGGACGGGTCCGGAGATGTTCCCGACCCCGATGCGGTTCGCCATGCTCATGCAGAACACGTGGAAGGAGGACATCTTGCCCTTCTCGGTGAGTTTGTCGCGGGAGAACGTGACCCTGCACATCTCCCTCAGCTGCGTGAATTGTATGCCCTTCAAGCGGATCGTGCAGTAGATCCCCATCGCGACGATCAGGAACAGCAGCACGAACCAGATGTCGTCGACGAACGTCTCGAAGGCCTCGAGGATTGTCATCGCAACATCCACAATCTAACACTATAAAATGGGATATGTCTGGCCGGGGGTCCGGGGACCCCGGCCGGGATGTTTATGGTTTGGCGGGGCCGGCTCCGCCGAACCCCGGGTCGCTCACTCCGAGAGGATCCTCTCGACGTCGGCGACGGAGTTCCCGCACTGTATGGGCGGGGCGCAGTTGTTGATGATGGTGTCCGGGTCCTTCAGGCCGTTGCCGGTGCAGATGCAGACGACCCTCTCGTCCCTGTCGATGACGCCCTCGGCGCGGAGCTTCCTGAGCCCTGCGACGGATGCCGCCGAAGCGGGCTCCACGCAGACTCCCTCCTTCCTGCCGAGCAGCTGCTGGGCGCTGATGATCTCCTCGTCGGTGACCGTGGTCGCGTATCCTCCGGTGGAGTAGATGGCCTTCAGGGCCTTCCTCCCGCTGATGGGGTTCCCGATCCTGATGGCGGTGGCGACGGTCTCCGGGTGCTCCTCGGCGATGAAGTTGTCGGTGTGGTGCGCGAAGGCCTTCGCCACGGGCGAAGCCCCCTCGGCCTGGATGCCGGTGAGCATGGGGACCTTGTCGATCCATCCGACCTCCTGGAGCTCGGTGATCGCCTTGTACACGGCCCAGATGTTCGCGGCGTTACCGACGGGCAGGATGATCCTGTCCGGGACCTCGTACCTGAGCTGGTCCATGATCTCGAACAGCACGGACTTCTGACCCTCGGGCCTGTAGGGGTTGATCGAGTTGAGGAGGTACAGCTTCTTCTCCTCGGCCATCCTCCTCGCCAGAGCGAGGGCGTCGTCGAAGTTGCCGTCGATGGACAGCACCTTCGCTCCGAAGAACAGGGCCTGGGCCAGCTTGCCCATGGCGACCTTCCCCGACGGGAGGAACACGGCGCACTTCATGCCGGCTTTCGCAGCGTAAGCGGCGAGAGCGGCGGAGGTGTTCCCGGTGGAGGCGCATCCGACGACCTTGGCCCCGAGCTCGTTGGCCCTGGAGACCCCGATGGTCATCCCGCGGTCCTTGAAGGAGCCGGTGGGGTTCAGTCCCTCGAACTTCACGAAGGAGTTCACAACCCCCACTTCGGCGCCCATGGCCTTCGTGGGGTACAGAGGGGTCCCGCCCTCCTGGATGGACACCTTGTGCGCGGGGTCCACGGGCATGAACGGAGCGTACCTCCAAACACCCATGGGGACGGAGCGCAGGTCCTCGGGCTTCATCTCCTTGACCGGTTCCAGGTCCATCTTGACGGTCAGGAGACCGCCGCATCTGGGGCAGGTGTTGACGAACGGGTCGTCGACCTCCGCTCCGCAATCCCAGCAGATTACCTTGTGTGCTGCCATATCAGATCCTCCTGCAGCCGGAGCCGGGCTCCGTGATCCAGGTGTCGCACTTCATGTCGTGCTCCGAGTACATCCTCCTGATGGACTCGGCTATGTGCTCCCCCTCGTGGGAGCTCTTGTCGAAGAATGATATTATACAGGGGCCGGAACCGCCCAGGAACGACGCGATGGCGCCGTTGGACTTGGCCGCCGACTCCGCCTCCTTGATGTACGGTACGAGGCAGGACCTGGCGGGCTCGGAGAAGACGTCCTTGACGGACCTCCCGATCAATCCCAGGTCGCCGGTCATCATGCCGTACACCATGGTGGACGCGTTCCCGATGTGGAACACCATGTCCTTGACGGAGACCTCCTTGGGCAGGATCGCCCTGGCCTCCTTGGTGGGGACCATGACGTCGGGCATGGCGATGACGATGCCCAGGTTCTCCGGGGGAGCGATGGTCACGACCTCGAAGGGCTCGTAGGAGCGGATGATCGTGAATCCTCCCAATACGCAGGGGGCGACGTTGTCCGCGTGGAACCCGCCGGAGGTGACGTCCTCGGCGTGGGCCGCACATAGTACGACTTCCGTCGGGGAGAGCTTCTCCCCGCAGAGGATGTGCGCCACGTACGCTCCGCCCGCGGCGGATGCTCCGGACGATCCGATCCCGCTGCAGGGCCTGATCCCCTTCTTGATCCTCAGCTCGATGCCGAACTCGGCCCCGCACCTGCGGAGCACCTCGGCGGCGGCGATCCCCACGGAGTTCTTCTCGGGATCCTTGGGGATGCTCTCGGAACCGGGACCGCTGACCTCCGAGATGACTATGCCGGAGTCGATCCTCCTCCCCTCGATGATGTCGTAGGGCTCCTTCAGGGCGAGTCCGAACACGTCGAATCCCGCTCCGATGTTGGAGGTGGTCGCCGGCGCAGCTATGCGAATCCATTCGTCGGTCATGGTATCCGTCCGACCGTACCGACGAGGTCGATAAAAGGTTTACCCGCGCGCTCCTGTTATCTGGTGGAAGGGGAGGGATGCGGGATTCGGACGGATGTTCGGATGAATCGGTTTCCACCGTTCTCAAAGACGTTTGTATCGTTTTCAGAGTCGGATGTGCGCATCTGTCGGGTGGCGTCGCGTGACGGCGACGGCCCCTCCCGCTGTGGATTTCTTCAGCGCACTGCGGATTTCCTGCGATCCCGAGGATTTCTTCAGCGCAGTGAAAGTAACCGGCGCCTGAGACAGCGTTATATCGTCCCGCACGGATGACCCCGCATGCGTTTCCAGGCCATCGGGATGAGGGGCGATGCGGATTTCGACAGCATCATCGCGCATTTCCAGTCCCTCGGAGGCGACGCCGTCCTGATGGACCCGGACATGGTCTGCGGGAAGGACCATATCCTCTCCGCGGCGGCCCACGGCGAGCGTTCGTTCGCCGAGGGGACCAACAGGTCCAATTCCCTCCTGACGGAGATCATCCTCTACGCCGCATGGGAGAGGCAGATCGGCAAGGCCCTGGCCAAGATGAGGCCTAAGGCCGGGCGCAACGAGTACGTGGCCCTCCTGGTGGACATCGGCGATCCGGAGCTCGATGAAATCGGGATGGTCAGGGACGATTCGCTCATGGATGCGACCCCCTGGAAGACCGAGAAGCTGGGTCTGGACAGCTGCTTCCTGTCTCCCGAGGACATGGCCGTGGAGAACGTGGCCCTTCTCGAACTGCAGAAGATGTGATTCCCGCTGTTCCGTGCCTTGCCGGATTCCGACGACCACACTTCACTTTCATGCGAAATGATGTGCCGTTGTCGGGAGCATCCGCTCACGGATCGACCGGCTCTAACTAATGAAGACCATCCTGTAATACTGACTGCAGTGGTCGCCTGTTTTATCCTGACGCGACGAGACGCGTTCTGATGACAGACATCAGCGAAATCAAGCCTGTTGTCATCTCCGACAACCACACTACTTTTTTACTGAAAAGAACGTGTGGTTGTCAAGAGGAGGTGGCGACCACGGGGAACCAAGAGAAGATCGAGGAACTGCTGCAGGCCGAGGACGGCATGCTCACCACAGCCCGGGTCACGGAAGCCGGCCTCCACCGCAGCGTCATCAAGAAACTGGTCGACGACGGTCAGATATACCGTTACAGCCGCGGCCTGTATGTCAGAGAAGATGCCTGGGAGGACGATTTCTACGTCCTTCAGAGCAGATACCCGCGCGGGATCTTCTCCCACGACACGGCCCTCTTCCTGCTGGGGTATTCGAACCGTCCCCCGTTCAAGTACGAGATGACCTTCCCGAAGGGCTACAACGCTCCATCCATAAAGGAACAGCCGTTCCTGATCGCCAGGCATGCCAAGCCGGGGATCTACGAGCTCGGCGTGACCGAGGTCAAGACCCCGTACGGCAACACCGTCCGCGTCTATGACAAGGAGAGGTCGCTGTGCGATGCCGTGCGGGGCAGGGGGAGCGACGCCCAGATCATCAACGATGCGATGAAGCAATACGCATGGTCCAAAGGGAAGGACATCTACAAGCTGCACGAGTACGCGAAACAGCTCCATGTCCTGCCGAAGGTCTCCAGGTACATGGAGGTCCTTCTGTGATCTCGGAGAGCCCCAATCAGCTGAAGAAGATCATCAAAAGGAAGGCCCAGGAGAACGGGATCCCCGCGAACATTCTCATGCAGTACTACATGCTGGAGAGGCTGTTGGAACGCATATCGGTGTCGCGTTTCAAGCACAAGTTCATCCTCAAAGGCGGCCTCCTGGTAGCAGGCATGGTGGGCCTGAACTCTCGGACGACCATGGATATGGACGTGGTGGTCGACGGGTTCGATCTGACGCATGATGAACTCCTGTCGATTTTCAACGAGATCTGCGCGATACAGGTCGACGACAACATCAGCTTCCAGGTGATCGGCCTTTCCGACATCAGGTTGAAGGAGGAGTATCCGGGCATCCGCCTCACGTTTGAGGCGACCTACGCTCCGATCGTCGTATGCATGACCGTGGACGTCACCACGGGCAGCGTGATAACGCCCCACAAGATGGATTTCCCCTTCCCCCTTCTGCTGGATGACCGTTCAATCGACATCTTCTCGTACAATCTGGAGACCGTTCTGGCTGAGAAGCTGGAGACCGTGCTTATCCGCAACACCGATAGCACCCGCATGAGGGACTACTACGACCTGTTCACCCTCGAAGCGCTCTACGGTTCGAGGATTGACCGGGACCTGCTGCGCCTGGCATTGGAGCGGACCACGGAGGACCGCGACACGGGCAGAGTCCTGGAAGTCTATCCCGAGCTCCTGAAGCAGATCCGTGAGAGCGATGAACTGCGCAAGAGATGGGATGATTTCAGGGTGAGAATGGACTATTCGAGGAACATCTCCTTCGACGATACCTGCGATGCCGTTCAGAGATTGATGGACTCGATCTCATCCTGATCGACCTCCGACCGATGAGGATGGGTGGACAGCATCGCGCATCCTCCGCAAACCGGGTCGGACTCCGGCTCTTCTGACAACCACACTATCTTCTTGAATAAAAGATAGTGTGGTTGTCGGATTTTTCCCAAGAGATCTCTCGACGACGGGCCGATCCAGCGTTTTTCACAGACCCCCGGTGCTCCATTCGAAAAGCTGTACGATATCGTTCATCGAACTGGATGCGATACCTATCGAACCGATGAAGCCCTATACACTAAGAATTGTCTAAAAGCAAAGGTTCTTATGAACGGTCCCGACATGCAGTATCGTATCGCACCATAACAAACGGTGCGACTGCTGGAGGACAAAATGAGGACGAAGAACCCGGACCAGCTGAAGGCCCTCATCAGGAACAAAGCCACGGAGAAGAAGATACACCCCCACCTCGCAATGCGGCACTACATGATGGAACGCCTGCTCGAGAGGGTGTCGGCATCGTGCTACAGGACCAATTTCACCCTCAAGGGCGGCTTCCTCATATCCGCCATGATCGGACAGAGCTCGCGTTCCACCTTGGATATGGACCTGTCAGCCAACGGAATCGAGATGACGCACGGGAATCTCAGATCGGTCTTCGAAGAGATCATCGCGGTGCCTGTCGACGATGATATCCTGTTCGAAATCACGAGGGTCTCGGACATCATGAAGACGGCCGACAGTCCGGGGATTCGCATCTCCTTCAAGGCGAATTACCCGCCGGTCTGCGTCTGCATGACCGCCGACATCTCGACGGACGACATCATAACGCCTGGAAAGGTCGAATTCCCCTTCCCTCTGATGCTCGAAGACCGCACAATGAACGTCTTCGCCTACAATCTCGAAACCATCCTGGCGGAGAAACTGGAGATAGTATTCTCGCGCGGTGTCGAGAGCACGCGCCTGAGGGACTACTACGACCTGTACACCCTGCCCTCGCTCTACGAGATAGACGCACCCACGTTACGTCTGGCGCTGGAGAGGACCGCCGGGAAGCGCGGAGACCTGCACATCCTGACGGACCATCCGGAGATCATGGAGGACATCCGCGCGAGCGACGAACTCCGCAGGCTCTGGACGAGGTACGGGGAGAAGTACCCCTACGCTAAGGACATCCCGTTCGAGGACGCATGCGACGCGATC
>CAVIUM010000042.1:0-15274 GCA_963645865.1 Lachnospiraceae bacterium | reverse complement strand
GCCAACTTCTACGAGATAACGGGAGGGGACATCGCATCGGGGCGCCTCTTCCGCTCCTACTCCATGATAAAGGATTCCGACATCCCCAGCAGGTCGTGGTATGTCGACAGATTCGCAGAGGAGTGCGGCATAGGATACATGATAATGCTCTCCTACGCGGAATCCAAAGTGAAGGAAGCACCCGAATGGTTCAAGAGCACCTACGGGCAGGAGCTGGTCGACAGCGGCAGCTACTCCGCACTGCAGATGCATCCTGCGGATATCTTCCGCACCCCGGAGAAAGTCCGCGCCGTGTTCGACGCCATGATCGACAACGACGGCCCGTACCTGATCTTCTGCAATCTCGGGAAGGACCGCACCGGCGCGGTGTCCACCCTGATCCAAGGCCTCTGCGGAGCAACCAACGAGGAGATCAGGGATTCGTACATGAAGGCCTTCGAGAACCTGTACCTCATCGAGAAGGGCAGCGAGGCCTACCGGACCATCCAGGAGATGACATACGACCGCACGGTATACATGCTCGCGCACCCGGAGCTGGCGGACGAGCCGTATCTGGTGGACTGGACCCAGGCGGATACCTCCGACATAGATGTGGCATCCGTCGCCGTGGCCTTCCTGAAAGGGACCGTGGGGCTGACCGATGAGGAGCTGTCCCTGCTGCGCGAGAAGCTGACGACGCCCGTGACGATGGAATCCGTCATGAGCGTCGATGACGGGGCGGCGACCGCCTGAGGTCGGCCGTTCCACATCGGGCCTCTCTTCGTCAAGGGCCCGATGGGCTTTCCGCGATCCCGTCGGTTCCCGTATGCCGGGCGGTCCAGAGGTAGCTCACCGTTGCGATCCGAAGCGGAAGTCACGTCGATAATCTCCCCAGAATTTCATCTCGGGCATGGGCTTCGCCATGTCCTTGATGAACGCGGCCGCGAAGAGGGGATAGTGTTCGATGCCGTTCCCATCGGTATGGATGTTCGACCTCTCGAACACGATCCTCCTCTGGATCCTGTCGTCATCCAATGTCCTCGACAGGGTCGGCGTGTCCCTGTACTTCCCGGACATCACCTCGATGGCCGCAGTCTCCAATCCCAGTTCAACGACGAAGTCCAGCTCCATCCTGCCCGGGTTCCCTCTCTTGATGTAGTGGAACGGTTCCACGCCGGCCTTCACGAGGCATTCCGCGACGATGTTCTCCGCCAGGGCGCCCTGGGCGAACGAATCGTCCTTCGAGCATACGGCATGCAGCGCTTCCGGACCCAGGAGGTCGACGAGCATCCCCGTGTCAGACATGTAGGCCTTGAACTGCGAGAGGTCCTTCCTGACGGAGACCGGGGATTCCAATCTGCGGATCCTGTGGCAGTTGTCCGCGATCCCCGCCTCCGTCGCCCAGAAAAAGGCATCCTCGTACTTCCTGGCCGTGTCATTGGAACCGGACCCCTCCTCGATGCGGGACCACATGAACTTCTTGTTGATCTCGGTCAGTTGCGACGGGATGGAATCGAAGCATTTCAGAACCTTCACGGCTATCGATTCGGGGGCGTAGGTCATCGCATCATTCCTGAATGCTAGGACGGCGTTCCTCAGGATGCGGGAGACGCGGTCCATGCCCTCTCCGGACACGAATGCCGCCACGGCCTCGGGCATCCCACCGGTCGTCATGAACTCGGCGAAGCGGTTCTGATAGACGTTCAGCGTAGTCGACAACAGAGGTTCGCGCTCACGCACGGACATCCTGAGCATGGCGGTCTGCGCCTCGCTGTATCCGACGGCCCACAGGAACTCCTCGAAGTCCATGCCGTGCATGTGCAGATGCCTCTCGTACCCGATCGGGATGATCGCCGTCGGATCGTTCTTCTCATCCCTGAGACGGACACCCAGGAGCGAGCCCGCGGCGATGACGTCGTACCTCCCGTCGATGGTGAACCATTTCAATGCGGTTCTCGCCCGGGGGCAGTGCTGTATTTCGTCGAGGATGATCAGCGTGTTCCCCGGGGATATGACCGAACCCGGCCTCAGGATCCTCATGGCATCGACCAATCTGTCGACGTCCAGGTCCCCGTCGAATATCGGGCGGGCGGCCTCGTCTTTGCTCAGGTCGAAGTAGACGCTGTGTTCGTACGATTTCGCGAATTCGAGGATGAGGGTCGTCTTCCCGACCCCGCGCTGTCCCCTGACCAGCAGGCATTTGTGCTCGGGTTTGGACCTCCATCTGATCAGGTCATCCATCGCCTTTCTGCGGAGCATGTTTGTTGAACGGTATTCGAACATATTAAAGCATCAGACAATCCATATGAAAAATCTACATGGATGTAGAAAATTCATGTGAAAAATCCACATCGAAGTAGAGAATTCACCTGAAGAATCCGCACGGCATCGGCCATCGCAGGTGCACCAGCATCCCGCCGTACCTCTCGCTGTACTCCGCCTTCAGATAGTTCCTCTCGTACGGGTCCGACGATCCGTAGATCTCGCCCAGGCGGTCGATGGACATCCCGGAGTCGTACGCGTAGATCGTCCCCTCCTCGCTGGGGCGGATGAGCATCGTCCTCCTGTCGGGGCTCATGTGCACATGGTATCTCCCGTTCCTCAGGGCGTCGCAGGACAGCCTGCCGCCCTGGATGATGACCGTGTACTCCTGAACGTCTCCTCCCGTCTCCATCGGATCACGGCGGACCGTCCGGACGGCCGGTGCGGCCGGGGCCGACGGGACGGCCTTCGGAGGCCTGACCTCCTCGGTCTCGGTGGAAGTCAGCACGATCTCCTCGGAACCGAGTCCGATCTCCGACCTCTCCGGTCTCGAAGCGAGGTCGTTCTTCAGGATGCGTATCTCCTCCCTCAGGGCGGCGTTGGCGTCCTCGCGGGCCCTGAGCTCGGTCAGATGCCTCTCCCTGAGTTCATCCTCGATCCTGGTCTGCAGCTCGCCGAGGTACTTCTCCTCGAAGCCCTTCTCGAACTGCGCCCTGTTCCTCTTCCACAGGACGGAGATCATCTCGCTCTTCAGGTTCTGGTCGCACTCCATGAGGATGTTCACATCCACCTTCCTGATCGCCCTGGCGTAGTACACCCCGCCGTTCTCGTACTTGTCCAGGATGCAGATGTACACCTCCCCCTCCTGGATCTCCAATCCCCCGTACCCGTTGTCCGGGAAGACCTTGATACGGTTGTATTCGGAGATCAGGCCCGGCTTGGACGGGTTCTTCCTGAACACCAGCATCTCCACTCTGGTCGCCGATTTGATTATGACGTCGTCGGAGGCGAAGGCCGTGCCCTCCCTCTCCATGAACTCGCGCTGCAGATCCAACAGATTGGCCATGGCATCGGGCCTCCTCTGCCGCCACGGGATTCAGTCTCAGTATGGGCATCTGGTCCAGGACGTAGTAGGCGTCGGCGGTGCGCTTGGTCTCGTTGTTGTACGCCCCGCTGAAAGCGGCCACCTCCACCCTCTTCCCGGCCGATTGCACCTTCTGTATCGCGGGGACGAAGTCCCTGTCCCCGCTCACCACTATCGCCACGTCGTAGTGGTTCATCATCGCATGCTCCAGCATCTCGCAGGCGAGGGACACGTCCACCTCCTTCTGCTCCACCTTGTCCCCGCGCCTGACGAGGGAGTCGCGCTCTATCACGCGGAAGCCCTGGTCCCGCAGGTTGTTGTGCAGGGTGTCTATCGGATCGCCTTCGACCACCACGTGGGGCCTCCCGTCGAACACGTAGGCCCCGATCAGCTCCCTCTTGCCGACGAGGATCTGCGTCAGACCGAACAGGTCCAGCGAACCTATCCCGCAGGTCATGTTCAGGGAGGAGTCGATGTTCCGGTAGTCGATGAAGACCATGACGCGGCTGTAGGGATTCTCGTTGAACAGCTTCATCGGCATGCCTCGTACATGCGAGCGCATAGATATATCATCTTCGGTCATCGAAGCTTTAAATTAGGTTAATATGATTCTCCGTGTGATGATGAAAGACACAGAGAAGCCCAAGGGCCGGAGGTCGAAGGTCCAGCCGTCCGCCGTCGTCGGATGCGGAGGGGACGCGTTCTCGGAACTGAGCGAGTTCGAGAGGAAGACCATGTCCATCGTGTCCGCCGAATCGAAGTCCCGGTCGCGCAGGTCGATGTCCGTGGACGACCCGGGTGCGCTCAAGGAGCAGAACGGAATCCTGACCGAGGAGCGCGACAAGCTCAGAGTCGATCTGGAGAAGGCGGCGAAGGACCTCTCCGGAGCGAGATCGGAGGTCAGGGAGCTCAAGGAGAAGCTCTCCACCGCCGAGCAGAACCTGGAGACCAACCGCGCGAGGAACGTCGAGCTGAAGGAGGATCTGGAATCGAAGAAGGAGAGCATCCGCAAGCTCATGGACGAGAAGGATCGGCTCGGCGAGAGGGTCAAGAGCCTGGAATCCGGACGCCCCGACCTGCTGGCGCAGTACAACGAGAAGACGTTCGCGGAGCTCGACCAGCAGGTCAGGACCCTGAGGAAGGAGAGGAACGACCTCGACGGGAAGATCCGGACGCTCGAGGAGAGGAACGCGAGGTTGACGGACGAGCGCGATGCCTTCAAAGATGATGCGGAGAGGCTCGGAGGGGAGCTGAAGGCTCTGAAGGAGCAGATCGCCGTCGAGAGGGAGACGGTCACGGTCACGAGGAAGGACGAGGTGTCGATGTCATCGTCTCGGTTCGAGGACGGAAACTACGACGTCCGCCTGGGTGCGGACATGTCGTACATGACGTTCAGGAAGGATCCGGACGGGAAGGCGCTCTGCTGGGCCAACCGCATCTTCCTGCCGAAGCTGAAAGCCTACGTACCATTCGAGAAGAAGACGAAGTACGCCGGGGAGGAGATCGACGGGATGATCCGGATCCAGTTGGTACGACGAGGTCGGAGACTCTCGTCGCGATATGCTGAACTCGGTCTCGCCGTCGGTCGGATATCCCGTGGTCCCCTTCTCCTCGAAGATCCGCTTCGCGATGTCGTAGGCGACCCTGTCCATCTCATTGTTGCAATTCATCTCCCTTCCTTTCCTGACCGCGGTGACGGCATCCTCCGCGGACATGCACACCTCGCGGAAGATGTCCTTCAGTTTGATGGACGCGTACATGTCGCGGTACTCCCATTTCTGTTTGGAGAGGTCGGGTCTGTAGAAACCCTGGTACAGGCGTTGCGAGGCGGATTCTTTGATGCCCATGTCGGCGAGCCTCTTCTTCCCTTTCGCCTCTCTGTCCGCGTCCACCCATCTCAGAACGCCGTTCATGACATCCTCGAAGAAACCGTCCATGTCGTAGCATTTGATGAAGGAGTCGTCGCACATCCAAGCCATATCGTGAGGGTTCACAGTCTCCATCGGCTTCCTCTCGAATCTGAGCCACATCAGATATCCCCCGGGACCGCCGTACTGGTTGCCGGGGATCCTCAGATCGTGTTCTATGATCCAGTCTGCGATGAGATCCTCCGTCGGATTCGATCCGAAATCGCCGAAGCAGTAGCTCTTCCCGAAATCCTGCAGTTTGGCGAGGACAATCTCGGGATCATCATCAGAGTTGATCAGTTCGCTCAGATAGAGCCAAGCGTATCCCTCATCCGAATCCGGGTGCTCTCCTTGTCTCAGGGCCGTGCGCCACCCTCTGTAGAATTCGGTCTGTTCGGAGTCCATGGCGCTCCATGACGTTTTGAGCCTCTTCGAAGGGACGTACGGTGCGGAAGGGTCCCCTTCCTCTTCCCAATGGGCGATGAATTCCGCCTTGAGGTCTCCGAACGGAGTGTTGTGGTTCGTGCCGGATTTCCGGATGGTGGAAAAGCTGCGCATGTCTGGACCGATGGGTATGGTTGTATTATTGATGTTGGATGGGTGAAGAGGCGCCGAATCGGGCATCTGCATATAAAACTGCTGGTTGCGACAGTCAAAGATATCTACCAGCTACGAAATTCGTAGTTCCGACTATGGATGATGGCCCGATTCTGCGGAATCCGTAGGAAAAGCCGAAGTTTCTGGCTAAGCTTATTATATTCCCTTTTCAGCTCAGTAAACATGACTGAAGGGAAGTGGTCTTTTGACCGAAGAGAGAAGCGTCTTCGGCGGGAGGAAGGCATTCATCCTCGCCACGGCGGCCTCTGCTGTCGGTCTCGGTAACCTCTGGAGGTTCCCCACCCTCGCCGCCAGGCACGGTGGAGGAACGTTCCTCCTAACCTACATTATCGTCGTTATTCTGTTCGGTGTCATTCTCCTGTGCACGGAGATCGCCATCGGGCGTCATACCCGCAAGAGCCCGATCGACGCGTTCGATACGCTCCATCCCAAGAGCAAGTTCCTGGGTGTGATGGCCTCGGCGGTGCCGGCCATCATCATGCCGTACTACTGCGTCATCGGAGGATGGGTCCTGGCGTTCCTGGTGGGATACGGGACAGGGACGGACATGTCGTCCGCGTTCGGCGGCTTCATCAGCTCCTACTGGTCCATAGCCGCGTTCCTGGTGTTCTTCGGACTCTCCATGCTCGCCATCTACGCCGGCGTCACGAAGGGAATCGAGAAGACGAGTCTCGTCATGATGCCCCTGCTCCTGGTCATCCTCGTGGTGCTGGTCATCCACATGTTCCTGCAGCCCGGGATGTCCGAGGGTATCAGCAAGTACCTGTCGTTCGACCTCAGCGAGGTCAACGGGAGCATGCTGGTCGATGCCATGAGTCAGTCGTTCTTCTCGCTGTCCATCGCGATGGGCATCCTGATCACGTACGGATCCTACATGGACAAGAAGGAGGATATCGAGATCTCCGCTCTGAGCATCGGCCTTATCGATACGGTCGTCGCGTTCCTCGCCGGTCTCCTCATCGTCCCGACTGTGTTCAACTACGTCCAGACCGAGTGCGGCGGCGTCATGCCAGAAGGACCTTCGCTGATTTTCAGCGCGTTGCCGAACATCTTCGTCGATATGCCCGGCGGACAGTTCATCGGAGTGTTGTTCTTCCTGTTGGTGTTCCTCGCCGCGCTGACGTCGGCCATCTCGGTCGCGGAAGCGGTCGTGGCCACGATCATGGACCGCGCCCACAAGACCCGTAAGGAGGCAGTCATCCTCTTCACGATCCCCGTGGCGATCGTCGGTACCATCGTCTGTCTCGGATTCGGTCCTCTGGACTTCGTCATGATAGGCGACAAGGGAATCCTCGACATGCTGGACATCCTGTCCAACAGCATCATGATGCCCATCGTGGCGTTCGGTACATGTGTCGTCATCGGCCATGTGGTCGGATGCAAGCTGGTCATCGACGAGATCGAGTCCTCCGGAAAGTTCAGGCTCAAGCCCGTGTACCCCATCCTGGTCAAGTGGGTGGCGCCCATCGCCATCGCCGTGATCCTGGTGTCCGGTATCATGTCGCTCTGATTCCGGAATGAAAACAGGTCCGGGCTTCGGCCCGGACCACCTTGAATCAAAACATTTGGAAAGGGGCCGAGGCCCCTGAAGAGTTTTTCAGAACAGTTTGAAGACCCTGTCGGAGAACCCTACCATGTCCTCCACGGGCATGCCCGCGATGAGGGCGGCCTGGTCGTACATGATGACGGCCATGTCCTTGGCCTTCTCCGGATCCTCCGCGATCGTCTTCTTCAGCGCCGCGTACGCCGGGTGGTCGGCGTTGATCTCCAGGACGCGCTTCGCTTTCACGTTCCCGTTGTCGCCCGGGACGGATGCGAAGTACTTCTCCATCTCCAGCGAGACGTCCCCGTCCGCGCTCAGGCAGACCGCGTGCGTCTTCAGCTTGTTGGACAGGCGGACGTCGGAGACGGAATCGCCGAGGGCGTCCCTGATGAAGTCGAGGGTCTCCTTCTCGGCCTCGGCCTTCTCCTCCGACTCCTTCTTCTCGTCCTCCGTCTCCAGTCCGAGGTCCTTCCCTGCCACGTCGCAGAACTCCTTGTCGTCGTACCGCATCATGGTCTTCAGGGCGAACTCGTCCACGTCCTCGGACAGGCACAGGATGTCGTACCCCTTGGCGGTGACCTGCTCGGTCTGGGGGAGCTGCTTGGCCCTCGCCACGCTCTCCGCCGCGGCGTAGTAGATCTTCTGCTGGTCCGGGGGCATGGCGTCGACGTACTCGCGCAGCGTGACCAGGGAATCCTTCTTCAGCGAGTGGAAGAGCACCAGGTCCTTCAGCTGGTCCGCGTTGGCACCGTATCCCTCCACGATTCCGTATTTCAGCTGGAGTCCGAAGGCCTTGTAGAACCCGAGGTACTTCTCGCGCTCGTCCTTCAGCATCCTCTCCAGCTCGGCTCTGATCTTCTTCTCGATGTTGGAGCGGATGGCCGACAGCTGCCTGTCGTGCTGGAGCATCTCCCTCGAGATGTTCAGGGACAGGTCCGGGGAGTCTACCACTCCGCGCACGAACCTGAAGCACTCGGGCAGGAGGTCCTTGCATTTCTCCATGATCATGACGCCGGAGGAGTACAGCTGCAGCCCGGGCTCGTACTCCCTGCTGTAGAAGTTGTACGGGGCGACCGCGGGGATGAACAGCATCGCTTTGTAGCTAACCGCTCCCTCGGCGTTGATCCTGACGACGGCGACGGGGTCCTCCCAGTCGCGGAACTTCTCCTTGTAGAACGCGAAGCACTCCTCGTCGGTGACGTCGGATTTCGACTTCTGCCAGATGGGGACCATGCTGTTGACGACCTCGTCGACGACGGATGTCTTCCATTCCTTCTTCGGCTCGCCCTTCTCGTCGACCTCGCCGGTCTCCACCATCTCGTCCTTCTCGACGTCCATGTGGATCGGCCAGCGGACGTAGTCCGAGTAGGTCTTGACCAGGTTCTTCAGGCGGTAGGACTCCAGGAACTCGGAGTATCTCTCGTTCTCGTCGTCGGGGCGGAGGTGCATTATGACCTCGGTGCCCCAGCCGTCCTTCTCGCACTCGTCGATGGTGTATCCGTCGGCGCCCTTGGACCTCCACCTGTATGCCTGGTCGGAGCCGTACTTCTTGGTGATGACTGTGACCTCGTCGGATACGAGGAACGCGCTGTAGAAGCCCACCCCGAACTGTCCGATGATGTCCACATCCTTCCCTTCCTCCATCTCCTTCTTGAAGTCGAGGGAGCCGCTGTGGGCGATGACCCCGAGGTTCTTCTCCAGGTCGTCCTTGTCCATCCCGATCCCGTTGTCGGAAACGGTGACGGTGCGGGCGTCCTTGTCGGAGGTCACTTTGATCTTCAGGTCCTCGCGGGGGACGGTGACCTCGTCGGGTTTGGTCATGGCTAGGTAGTGCAGTTTGTCGATCGCATCGGACGCGTTGCTGATGATCTCCCTCAGGAAGATCTCCCTGTGGGTGTAGATAGAGTTGATCATCAGGTCGAGAAGCTGCTTGGATTCTGCTTTGAACTGTCTCTTCGACATATCTTCAGCCTCCGCAATAGCGGTTGTATATAGCCTCAACTATCTGAACTTCTATAAGAACTTTCGTAAAATTGTGTTAAATGCATAGTTCGTGAACGTAAGCCGATATGCGAAGGTTTGAAAATCCTAGCCAGCACGTGCTGCGTATCGGGCGGAATCATAGAAAGAAAACCAGGGGGCGGAGGCCCCCCGGGAAGATGTTTAGAATTCTCTTGTCTGAAGAGGCTGTAAGCGTTACTCTCGTTCCTTGGCTTCGGATCCCTCCGCGGCCGCCTTGGCATCGGCGGCGGTCTTCCCTTCGGCCATCCTCGTGATGTCCTCTCCGGGGATCAGGAGGTTGGTGATAGCTTTGAAGTTCTTCATGTAGAACTTCATCACGAACCCAGTGAAGATGGCCGCGATGATCGTGCCTTCGCGGACGCCTCCGAGGGTGCCGAGGGCGGCGAAGCTGATGATCGCCGCGATGATTATCAGGGAGCAGTCGGTGATCACGCGGACGTGCCCGTAGGCGATGCCGCTGCGGTACGCCAGGCCGTAGTTGAACGCGTCCCCCGGTCCGAGGATGGAATGGGACACGACGCACATGTACGTCCCGAACGCCTCTATGCCGATGCCGACGAAGATGGCGACGATCTTGAGCCAGTACTCGAAGTCGAGGTTGCCCAGGATGGCCATCCAGAAGTCCAGCATGTAGCCGTAGACGACGCAGAGCGCGTAGGCGGGTATGACGTTGATCTTGTCGACCTTGTTCCAGTCCTTCCACATGCAGAGGACGTAGACCGTGACGATGATGACGCTGAACAGTATCGTCCAGTTCCCGAACGTGAGCTGGGTGAAGATCAGGGACAGGCTGTAGGGCACGGCGGACAGCGGGGTGCTGCCCAGCGACATCTTGGTGATGATGCTGCAGCCGAGGGCGACGAAGAAGAGGCCGAAGATGAATATCACGTAGCGCCTGAGGAGACGGTCTGTGGCCATCCCCTTGGGCGCCTGCTTGGTTTCTGCCATGTTCTCAACTCGCGGGTGGATCGGCAGGCCGCCCGGGCGGTCTTGAGGGTCCCGGCCCCCCTTCTGCCGCCCGGGCGGATAGGAGGAAATCAGGGGAGCCGTCCCCCGCTTCGCGGCGGGGATGACCCGTTTCTAATCCTGCCGTTCCGTTCTCAGTCTCGGAACTTCTCCTTGCTGATGCTGTCGATGACCTGGGACACCTTGTCGTAGACCCCGGGGATGACGCTGGCGCCCCTCCCGCGCGTGAGGCACGGGATGTAGCTGACCACGCCGTTCTCGTCGCACACCCTGCGGACGTACTCCTCGACGGCCTGCTCGGACCATCCGGGGATGTCGATCGTCCCGTTGTCCAGGCCGCCCATGAAGACGATCCTGTCGCCGTACCTGTCGATCAGGTCGGGCAGGTTGTTGGCGTACACCGGCCCCTGCCAGACGTCGACGCCGACGTCGATCATGATGTCCACGAGGTTCGCCGAGTAGGCGTCGTCGTGGTGCACCACGAGCTCTCCCCCGAGCTCCTTGAAGCGGGTGTAAAGCTTCTTGAAGGGCTTCTCGTAGTACGACCTGTGGGTGTCGGGGTCCAGGAAGGAGTTGATGGCGGTCCCCCAGTCGTCGTGGCTGAAGATCATCTTCGCGTCCAGATTCTCCATCATCCTCTCCATGGCCTGGAGCTCCCAGTCGCCGATGAAGTCGACCAGCTCGTGCATCTCCTCCGGGTTCTCGTAGTAGGCCACGAGGGCGGGCTGCATGCCCATGAGGGCGTTGATCCTCTCGAAGATGCCGGTCCAGATCCAGATGCCGCCGTACCTGCCGGCGGCCTCCGCCTTCGCCATCTGCTCCTTCACGGGGGCCCAGGCCTTCTCGTCGAAGTCAAGCGGAGGCGCCTTGACCACGTCCTGCCACTTGGTGATGTCCGAGATCACCGCGCGGCCGGGGCCGTTGACCGGGTGGTCGAAGTCTCCCTTCGGGAAGAAGTGGGTGACGCCCCAGCCGTCCAGGTACTCCTCGTCGAACTTGGTGTTGCCGGCGCCGTTGGCGTACGCGTAGATTGGGTCGGCGATCCTGTCGAAGAACTCGTACTGGTTGACGTAGCGGTCCGGGAGGCCCTTCTCGTGCTTCAGGGTCTCCGCGAGGTTATCCTTGACGGACAGGGGCTTCGTCTCTCCGTGGCCGACCACATTCCTTATGGGGGCCTCCATCAGGTGGCGGGCGTCGGAGGCTGCCTCTGTGACCGTCTCGACGGAGGCCTCGGTCGGGGCGAGCAGGGCCATGCCTATCTCCCTCGACTTGGCGAACACCTTCTCCCTGTCGATGCCGGAGACGATCTCCTTGACCCTGTCGGCGGCGGTCGCCGCGTCCACCGTGTAGATGTCCGCGTCGATCTCGTCGCAGAACAGCTGGTCCATGGTGGCGCCGCCGACCATGACGATGACGTCCCCGTGGTTGGAGGCCCTGATCATAGAGGTGGTGTCCTTCATGGCCACCCTGGTGGGGGTCATGGTGGAGGAGAGCGCCACGTAGCTGGCGTCCGGGTTCTCGTCCAGGGCGCCCATGAACGCCTCGGGCGTCACGTCGGACCCCAGGTTGACGACCTCCAGACCGCATCCCTCGAGCATGACGCAGACCAGGTTCTTCCCTATGTCGTGGACGTCGCCGAGTACGGAGCCGACTATGGCCTTCCCCGCGCCGGCGACCGCGCCGTCGCCCTTCAGGCATGGCTTCAGTATCTCCAGCCCGGCCTGCATGGTCTTGGCGGCCACGAGCATCTGGGGCATGAACACGGTGTTGTTCTTGAAGCCCTCTCCGACATCCGACATCGCGGCGATCATGCCCTCGTCGAGGATGACCTTGGGGTCGATGCCCGCATTCAGGGCCGCCTCGACGGCGGGGACGATGCCCCTGAAGTTGTACTTGAGGATGCACTCCTTGACCTGCGCGACCTCCTTGGGGGTTTCGGCCCCCGAGATCGCGCCCTTGACGTCGCACGAGGACATCGGGCGACCCCCTCGTTGGCCTTCTCCCTCTCATCCTGCTCCTTGGCTTCGGCCGCCTTCTTCCCGTAGGTCATCCTGGTGGTGTCCTCTCCGGGGATCATCCAGTTGGTGAGCTTGCCGCAGTGCTTCATGTACTGCCTCATCACGAGGCCGGTGCATATCATCGCGATGACGGTGCCCTCGCGGACCCCGCCGAGGGTGCCGAGGCAGATGAGGCTGATGATGGCGGCGATGATGACCATCGAGCAGTCGGAGGCGACGCGCACGTAGCCGTAGTTGTAGCCGCTGCGGTATGCGAGGGAGTAGACGAACGCGTCCCCGGGGCCGAGGACGGAGTGCGAGATGACGCACATGTAGACGCCGAACGCCTGGATGCAGATGCCTATGACGATGACGACGATCTTGAGCCAGTATTCGGAGACGCTGAGGTCGGCGTAGATGGTGCCCATGATGAGGTCCAGCATGTAGCCGTAGACCACGCAGAGCGCATAGGTGGGTATGATGTTGATCTTGTCCACCTTGTTCCAGTACTTCCACATAAGAAGACCGTAGACGGTGACGAGCAGGACGCTGTAGAGGATCGTCCAGTTCCCGAAAGTAAGACTGCTGTTAATCAAAGACAGGCTGTAAGGTATGGATGATATCGGGGTGGTCCCCAGAGACATCTTGGTGATCGTGCTGCAGCCGAGGGCGATGAACCACAGGCCGACTATGAAGACGATGTAACGTCTCAACAGCTGGTCCCGGGCCATGCCTTTCGGCGCTTCCTTGGGTTCTGCCATTTTCCTTTCCTCCTCCTATTGGAGTGATCGGATTTCGGATTGAGGGTATTTAAAGGCCTCAGGATTATAATAAAATTATATTGAAATTATAATTTCAAAATATAACTATCCAGTATTTTGAGTTATAAGCGAATTTTATATTGTACTCGGTGCATAATCGTCCATGGCATTCACCACGGTGCAGAAGGTGAAGGACAAGTACTATCTCTGCGAGGTCACCTCGGAATGGGACCCCGTGGCGAAGAAGAACAAGCAGAGCAGGAAGTACCTCGGAAGATGCGACAAGGACGGGAACCTCCTGGAGGCCAGCGCCGGCGAGAAAACGCGCCTGCCCTTCGGCCAGTACTATCTGATGCTCGCCATGGCCGCGGAGTGCGGCGCCGTGGAGGCCGCGGAAAGGGTCTTCGGGACGAGCGCCGGAAGGGTGTTCGTCGCCGCCGGCATCGAGAGGGCCCTCAGGAGCCGGCGCCTGACGAAGGTCATGGACAACGTCAGGGACTCGTTCCTGCCGCAGATGCTGGGCATCGTCAGCCTCTCCGAATGGTTCCCGTTCGAGTCGTTCCTCAACAACCTGGTCACGCTCCACGAGAGGAGGGGCGAGCTGTTCGGATCCATGCCCCACGACCCCGACTGCGTGATAATGGAGACGTCCTCGATGCGCCAGCCCCTGGCCGTCAGGGACCTGGAGGCTTTGGACCGCGGCGCCACGTTCAGGGTGTACTCCTTGCCCCTCGCCAGCCTGATGGTCTCGGTGTCGACGGAGGGGGGCGTCGTCGAGGACTATACGGATTTCAGGGGGAAGGAGCTCGACCCCGCCTCCCTGGCCGAGATACGCGAGAGCATCGAGGGATCGAAGCCACGCAACGTCGAGTTCTTCCTGGACAAGAAGTCCTGGGATTCGGCGAAGATAGCGTCCGTCATGTCGTCCGGACAGAAGATCTCCTTCGAGCTGGACAAGGAATCGAAGGCGGCGGCCCGGATCCTCTTCGACGACGAATCGCCTGACGCCGTATGGGACACTATCGTGTACAAGGGCGTGGTCTTCAGGATACGCGACGCCCCCGCAGAGCGCTTCGGGAAGGGCGTGCGCACCGTGACGTTCATCAACGAGAAGCGCAGGAGCGACGAGCTCCTGTCCCTTTACTCGGAGCTGGAGACGTTCGAGAAACAGGTGTCGGGGATCGAATGGTCCGCCGGCGTACAGGAATACATCGACAACTACTACGGCATGTCCGGGATGCCGGACCTGTTCGAATTCCATGAGGAGGGCGGCAAGGTGAAGGCCGTCCGCCTGACGGACAAGATAGCGGAGAGGGAGATCCGCTGTGGCAGGACGCTCCAGGTCACGAACACCGACCACGATTGGAAGGACCTGGTCCGCCTGTACCGGAAGCGCAGGTCCGTCGAGTACTGCGTCAAGGTGTTCAGAATCGACCTCGAGGACTGCGCCGCGCTGTTCCCTTCGTTGGACAGCGCATACGGGGCGCTGGCGCTCGAGATGTTCGCCATCAGGATACAGAGCAGCCTCATCAGGCACATCGCGGACTCGCACATGGCGTCGAGGTTCGACTTCATGGGGCTGCTGGACTGCGTGGGCGAACTGAAGGCGACCCGCCACGCGGACTCCTGGAGGCTGAACGAGATGACCCTTTCTCAGAAGTCCATCTTCGAGGACCTGAAGGTGCAGCCGCCCTCGGACAGGATCGTGAGGGAGTACGCGTCCAAGCGCGATGAGGATGTACCATGCGAGGTACAGGTGCAGCCATCTGGTCGAGACGCCCTTGAAAGGCCTCATGAACGTGCGGATGTCGCCATGGATCTGGTCGATCCGCTCCAGGTTCCTGTGCTCCTTGGCCTCGGTGGCGATGTGCGACGCCACCGACAGGTCCTCCAGTGCGCGGTGGTACGCCTTGTGCTTGTCCGTGTTGACGATCGCACCGGACAGGATGCGTCCCTTGAGGGTGTCGAACGCGATATCACAGGTCAGAGCACCTCTGCATGACACGTCGAAGAAGAAGTCGCCGGCGTCGTTTATAGCCGTGACGACGCAGATCTGGTCATCGCTGATGCCATGCTTGACCTCGTGATCCTTCCCGGTCCTGGGTTCGCGGGGCATGTGCTCCATGCCCTCGAAC
>CAVIUM010000041.1:0-15483 GCA_963645865.1 Lachnospiraceae bacterium | reverse complement strand
TGCCGACTGTCCCCGCGGTGACCGGGATGACCCTCGCGAACGAAGCGATACGGTATATTCTGGGGCTTTGATGGTCGTTCTGAATTCGGTCTAACTAATGAAGTGTATCCTGTAATACTGCATGCACTGGTTAGATTCGAATAGTCCGTGCGCAAAGCTCTCTCCATGAATGAGAATGCAGTCGCGGAGTACTATTTCGAGGAGGGAGTAGGCCCTCTTTCGGATTACATCGCAAAATAGGGCCAGCTCCTGTTCTGGAATTCCACCTGCCAACAGAAACTCCTGAATATGGACTGGAAGATTCAGAACAACACGGCTCAGATCAACGGCCTGATTACGAGGATTAGCATTCCAGTGGTCGTAGCCATGGCAGTCATGCCCTTGTCGTTCGTCATCAGCGGTATGTCGGCATGTTTCGTTCTGTGCTCCATAGCATGCTTGCTGACATTTTACACGGGTTTGATCGGGAGCAGAGCGGTTGTAATGGCGGGTGAATCGGAGTTTTCAAAGGATTCGTTGCAAGAACACAATTATATCTCGGATCGTTCATTGATGTACTTGGAGAAGGTATCGATGCTGGATTGTCAGAAAGAGTCTCTCAGCATGATGGCAAGATGCTTTGCGATTCAGACGATTGCCATAGTGTTTGCCATCGCAGCGATGCTTTCGGGGCTGTTCATATGAGGAAGAACTACATCGGAGAGAGGCCGCCGCTGATCTGCAGGATCAAAGGAACGCCTTACTACACGCTGAGATGTCCTGCCGAGTGCTATCGGCTGGTGAAGGAGTGCTCCCCTCTCTCGAAGATCATCTTCAATAAGGGCGACAAGGAGCACATCTGAACCCAAGGATGACGGTGCCTGGTCCGCATCCATGGAACATAGCAGGCAGCCCTCGCCTCGGATGTCATACGAGGTCTTCCTTCAGCTCTTCGGCGATGCCCGTCAACCCGATGTCAGCCGGGAACGGGATCCCGCCGAATCTCCCTTCCAGGTACTTGTGACGGATGCTGTTGGCCTTCCGGATTCTCTCTATCGACGAGACGCAGCGTATCCTCTTGTACCCGTCCATGTCCACGCCTATGACGTACACGCTGTCCGCATCGAGCTCATCCATCAGGCAGGTGTTGTGGGTGGTGGCCACGAGCTGCCCCTTGATGTCGGGGATCGTCTGCTCGATGACCCCCGAGATCAGGAGGTCGTGGACCCCGGTGTCCATCTCGTCTATGAACACGCATCCACCCTGGACGCAGGACATCAGCGCGGACATGATGCTCATCATCTTCTGGGTGCCGGTGGATTCCCAGGATGCGGGGATGTCGCGGATCTTGCCGGATATCCTCTTCTGGAAGAACAGCTCGTACTCGGTGAACTCGCCCTTGACTTCCTTCTTGAAGAACGCGCCCGTGACGTCGGTGTACAGTCTGGAGAAGAAGCAGGAGATTATGTTCTGGATGATGTCAAGGTCTTTCTCCCTGTCGGACCTTATGCGACCCTTGGGCATCCCGATGCCGGGCACCATGATGGGGAACGATTTGGTATCCACCAGGGTCGAGTTGACCTCGGATATGAAATTCAGCAGGTTCACGTTGATATTTTCCGAAATGAACCGGGGGTTGCTCTCACCGAAGTCCTCGTTCAGGATGCAGAGGAGCGAGCGGTTGCCCCAATACTGGGAGATCTCGCTTTTGACCTTGTCCCTGAATCTTTTGTCCTTCACGAGACCGCGGACGAAGTAGGGGTCCTGTCCGGATTCCAGTTTGAAGAGCACGCCTCTGCGACTGTTGATCCTGTTCTCGAGGACCTCCTTGACGAGGGAGCCGTCAGCATCGAACTCTATGGTGTATTTGGCGTCCGATCCCTTCACGGAGAAGGTGTAGACGAGTCTCATGGTCCCTTCCGAACCTATCATGCGCATATCCTTGGCGAGCTGTTTCAAATCATCGTCGGGAGATGCGGCGGGCAGGTTGCCGTCGCGGTCGTCCGTCATCCTCCTGAGGGAGCCGGAGCACACCTTCAGCAGGAATATGGCGTTGATCAGATTGCTCTTCCCGGAACCGTTCTCCCCGTAGATGAACGCGTGGTTCTTGACCGAACCGTTCCTGCCGTTCAGGTCGAGATCGATCCGGCTGAATGATTGGAAGTTCTCCAGCTCCATGGAGCGCAACATGATGTCGGGAATGCAGTAATCGTATTTAATGGATTATTTTGGCTATAATTTAGCCGATAATGGTACTTATTGACGGTGAGGTTTCGTTCAGGATGTGTGTCATCAGAGATGAAAGAAGGCGGGGGTCACGGGGGCCTTGGCAATCCTTGAGCTTGCCTATGACGAACGGGCAGTCCCTGAGGTTCTTGAGGATCTCCTCATCGGTGAGATCCTCCAAGCCTCCGAACGGAGGTGCCCCCGAGGGTGGAGTACGAGGGCAGGGCGCTGGAGGACTACTTCAGGAGGAGGATCGCGGAGGAGTCCGTGTTCACGGAGATCGGCGGTTACTGGAGCCGCGACGGGACGGTGGAGATCGACATCGTGGTGATCGACGACATCTCGGGGAGGGCGGAGCTGATCGAGGTCGAGAGGAATCCTGCTAAACTGGATATAGGGGACCTCAGGGCCAAAGGGAAGGTGCTGGAGCCCCTGCTGAAGAGGTATGACATCTCCTATCATGGATTGTCGATGGATGACATCTGACTCCTGCCGGAAGGGCCCGGGATTCGGGCCTACGGCCCTCGATCCTGTGAATCTCCAGAGATCTGTGATGTTCGCGGTATTCCGGATTCCATGCTCTATGCCTTGACACATCCCATTCGAGACGAACGATTCCGTGTCGTGAGTGGATCGCACGTCCCGATGAATTTCAGTTATCAAATGACTATCGAAGTTATTTATATCACCTCGACGATGGAGGATATGAAATTGACGGCCATCGTCACAAAGACGATGACCTAAGTGGTTTCAAATCGTTTACCTGAGGAGTTCGACCATCAGCCGAACAGCGCTCAGGACCAGGGCCAGCATTTGGACGATCCTGCCCTGGTTCTCCCCTTCGGGGGAGCGCCCTTCCCTCTTCGGGAATCTGTTCTCGGTGATTTCTGTCACCTCCTCCAGAGAGCTAAAGTCCGATTTGCAAGACATGAAGTCCTACGCGTCGGACTTCATCCCCGGTGAAGTGCCGTATTCGTTTCGGATATTTAACATACATCTTAACAATGTGAATACATCATAGAAAGGTATCAACACATCGTGAAACGTCACGTCTTCGATATCGTGAAAACATGGGTATTCCGATCGAAGTTGATGTGTTCAGGTTGTCGAATCACGCAATCGAGAATTGTAGGGACGGGGTGGAAACAATGTTGTGAACATCGGGAAAGTAGCCTCTGTTGAAAAATGGCGATCCCACCGTCCGAGAGGCTCCGGGTCTCGGGCCTCCGGCCCTCGACCGGACCCTCTCCAGCTACTCGGGAGTGTTCGCGGTCCGATCGGTGCCGGTTTTTACGGTGTTTCGAACGCTTCTTCCCGCCGCGATCCGTCCCGTTCGATGGCGCTATGATGTCCAGATACATCGTCGCCGTCACATCGATGCTATCGTAGATTCCGAAGTCCACGCAGATCGACAGCTTCTCAAGGATCCTTCTGATCTCCTTCTTCTTCCCGATCAGCCTGCGGCTCTTCTTCGATACGTCCTTCGTGGAGCAGGCGCCGGACCTCGATGCGATCCCGGAAGCGATGAGCCTCATGGCAGTATGGATACCTGTGCGGCGGTCGCACTTGAATTCGATGTCATTCTCGTACGGGGACCAATCGACCTCCACCGAGGGTTCGTACGGATCCATCGAGTCGATGACCTCCAGCGCCTTCTCCAGCAGGTTCCTGACGGCTCCCGCCGCGGTCGGGACGGCCATGTAGTCCAGGGCGAGTCCGAACAGCGAATCCGCGAGGTCGTCGGATCTGTCCCCGGGGTCGGAGCAGAGCGCGATGGCATGGTCGAAGGACGATCTGACGGCGTTCCTGAACACGACATACGAATCGGGGAGATCCACGGCCAGGACGTACGCGTACAACCCGCCGGAGTAGCCACCGTTGTCGATGGAGCGTCTGACCATCTCCTCGTACTTCCGTGACAGGGCGTTCAGGAGCTCTCTTTTACCATCTTCGTCGGCCTCCTTGGAGAATCTCCTGGTCATGGATACCGTCCTGTCATATTCCCAGGAGCCCATGGCTGCGACGATGTCCTGGATGCTCGGGGTCCTGCCCGCGTCGGTCATGGTATGGGGGATGGAGGCGGAGGTCATCAATGCTCCCGGTGTCCGCATCGCAGGTACATGGCCATGTAGATTGGGACGAATAGCACGTCCCCGACCTGCTTCAGATTCCTCATCCACACGACGTATGATTTCCTGATGACCGATGTGATCGGTTCTCTTTGTCATAGTTGTTTAAATGCCATCGAAGTTATTTATACCACTTCAAGGATGAAGAAACTGAACTTAGCCGACCACCACTGACATGATGGTCGTAAGAAGTTTCAAAGTGTTTGGCTGGCCACTTCGACGATTAGCCGAAGTATGCTGACCACCAGGGCGATTGCTTCCAAACTTCTGCCCTGGTTCTCCCCCACGGGGGAGCGTCCTTCCCTCTTCGGGAGTATGTTCCCGGCGATTCCATCACCGGAGGAGGCCCGGGTCTCGGGCCTCCGGCCCTCGACCGGACCTCTTCCAGTGATCCCGGGGCTGTTCGCGGTATTATGCATGGAACACGGTCCCGGAACAGTCTCCGATCCCGGCGGCCACGGGCCGCCGGACAGGGGATGCCACGCCCCTTCGCGCGCGATACCATTATCACGGATACCGCGATGGTCCTCCGAAACCGCCCCGGGGGAAGAAAAACCCCGCGGATTCGAGGGAATGCGATGATAAAGCAGATCCGCGCCAATTATGATGCGAAGGGCATCGAGAAGGATGTCCAGGGATTTTGGAAAGAGACCGACGCCTACCGTAAGACGAAGGAGCTCCGCGAGAACGGGGAGCCCTTCTACTTCGTGGACGGCCCGCCGTACACCACCGGCGCCATCCACCTGGGGACGGCGATGAACAAGACCGTGAAGGACATCCTGATCAGGTACTGGAGGATGCGCGGGTACAACGTCCGCGACCAGCCCGGGTTCGACATGCACGGCCTTCCGATCGAGGTCAAGGTGGAGAAGCAGATCGGCGTCCACTCCAAGAAGGACATCGAGGAGCTCGGGATAGACAAGTTCGTCACCACCTGCAAGGAGTTCGCTCTCGGACTCCACGCCGACATGACCGAGCAGTTCAAGCAGCTCGGGGTGTGGATGGACTGGGACCACCCGTACCAGACGATCAGGCTGGAGTACCTGGAGTCCGCGTGGTGGACCATCCAGAGGGCCGAGGAGAAGGGGCTGCTGAAGCCCGCGAGCAGGGTCGTCACCTGGTGCCCCAGGTGCGAGACCGCTCTGGCCGAGGCGGAGATAGAGTATTGGGACGAGACCGACCCGTCCGTGATGGTCAGGTTCCCGCTGAAGGACGGGAGCGCTTCGCTCCTGATCTGGACCACCACCCCGTGGACCCTGGCGGCCAACATGGCCGTCGCCGTGCACCCGGACTTCGGGTACGCCAAGGTGAGGATGTCCGGCCCCAAGGGGACCGAGGACGTCATAATCCTGGAGGAACAGGCCGAGTACGTCATGCAGAAGGGCGGCTACGAGAAGTTCGAGGTCCTCGAGCGCATGACCGGAAAGCAGCTCGAAGGTCTCGAATACATCCCGCCGTTCGAGCTGGAAGCCGCTCCGAAGAGCGAGTGGGCGTGGAAGGTTCTGCTTGCCGATTACGTGGAGAAGGACAACACCGGTCTGGTCCACACCGCGCCGGGACACGGTCCCGACGATTACGAGACGGGGAAGAGGTACGGCATCCAGCCGTTCTGCCCCGTGTCCGAAGCGGGGAGATACACCGACGAGTTCCCCCTGATGGCCGGGAAGAAGGTCAAGACCGTCGCCGACGAGGTGATCAAGACCCTGGACGAGAAGGGCCTGATGTACAACGTCAGCAAGATCAAGCACAGGTACGGGCACTGCTGGAGATGCAAGTCCCCGATCATCTACAGGAACACCCGCCAGTGGTTCATGTCCGTCCCGGACGTGAAGGACCAGATGCTGGCGGAGATCGACCGCGTGAAGTGGGTCCCGGACTGGGCCGGTGCCACCAGGGAGAGGAACTGGGTCGAGGGCGCCAGGGACTGGTGCATCTCCAGGCAGAGGTACTGGGGCATCCCCATGCCGGTCTGGGAGTGCGAGTGCGGTGCGAGGAAGGTCGTCGGTCAGTACGAGGAGCTCAAGGAGGGCTCCGGATACACGGATGGAATGGATACGCACAGGCCGTGGATCGACAAGGTCACGTTCACCTGCCCGGAGTGCGGGAAGACCATGCACAGGATCCCGGATGTGCTGGATGTGTGGTTCGATTCCGGAGTGGCGTCGTGGGCCGACCTCGGATACCCGAGGAGGAAGGACGAGTTCGAGAAGTGGTGGCCTCCGAGATTCATCGTGGAGGCGCACGACCAGACCCGCGGATGGTTCTACTCCCAGCTGGGAGCGGGAGTGATATCCTTCGACCGCGCGCCCTACGACGAAGTGATGATGCACGGATGGGTGCTCGATCCGAAGGGACAGAAGATGTCGAAGTCCCTCGGGAATGTGATCGAGCCCCTGGAGCTGATCAACCAGGTCGGTGCGGATTCGCTGAGATACTATCTGATCAAGAGCAACGCGCCCTGGGAGGACACCGCTTTCCAGAAGGACGGGCCGAAGAATGCGAGGAAGGTCTTGAACACCTATTGGAACGTGGTGAACTTCGCGTCCACGTACATGATCATCGACGGGTACGACCCGGATGCGCACTCCCTGAGCGAGGTCTCGCCGTACCTGCGCGACGAGGACCGCTGGATGATCTCCAGGACGGAGAAGATGAAGAGGGCCGCCACCGAATACCTGGAATCCAGGGAGCTGCACAAGCTCGCCAGGGTCCTGGAGGACTACATCATGGAGGACCTCTCCAGATGGTACGTGTGCCTTGTGAGGGACAGGTCCTGGTCCGAGGACTCCGACATGGCGAAGGACAAGGACGCCTCGTACTTCACGCTGGAGTACGCGATCATGGCTACAGCGTTGGTTCTCGCGCCGGTGGCGCCGCACATCGCCGAGGAGGTCTACCAGCACATGGGCGGGAAGATGGCTTCCGTCCACATGGAGGACTGGCCGGTGTGCGATGAGTCGCTGATCGACGAGGAGATCGAGCACAGCACGCACCTGGTGCAGAACATCGTTGATGTGATAGCTGCGGAGAGGGCCAAGATGGGCTCCAAGCTCAGGTGGCCCCTGCTGCAGGTGTTCGTGCGCGGGAACGATGTGGACGTGAACAAGGCGGTCAAGAGGTTCGATTCCGTCCTGGCGGACCAGGCGAACGTGAAGAGGATAGTGTATCTCGGAAAGGACGAGATCCCGTCCTCGGAGATGGAGCCCGTGGCGTTCGAGGAGGGGACCCTGTTCATCGACTTCAGCGTCACGCCTGAGATCGAGGCGGAGGGTTACGCGAGGGAGCTGATCAGGAGGATCCAGCAGATGCGCAAGGACCTGAAGCTCAACGTGGAGCAGTTCGTGGACTGCCAGGTTTCGGCGGAGCCCAGGCTGGTGGAGCTGTTCGGTTCCTGGAAGGAGCACATAGCGAACGAGGTCAGGGCGAAGAACCTGGTGTTCACCGATTCCCCCCAGGGGACGGAGGTCAAGGCCTGGGACGTCACCGGGAAGGAGATCACCATCGGGATAACCCCGATGGAGTAAACGGGACGATGTCCCATCACCCCGCCCCTCCGGGGCGGGGGTTTCCGCGGTCCGCGGGAGAGCGGGCCCTTTTCTATCGGTTCCCCGTACCTTCGGGCATGTTGAGGCTCAAACTCAGTCTGAAGGGCGCGAAACCCCCGGTCACCAGGACCATCTCGATGCCGTACGATGCCACGATGGAGGACCTGGCCGAGCGCATCCGCATGGCGTTCGGCTGGTCCGGTCTCCATCTCCACAAGTTCCGCACGTCCTTCGGCGACATCACGAATTCGGGCTTGGACGACAACCCTCCGGACTGCGACGAGAAGGACATCGAGCTGGCCGGCATCAAGACCCTCGAGGGCTTCAAGTTCTCCTACGTCTACGACTTCGGCGACAACTGGGTGGTGAACATCAGGTTCCTCATGGACGGGAAGGAGGTCTACAAGGAGGTGGGCGAGAACCCGCCGGAGGACTGCGGAGGGGTGTACGCGTTCAACGAGATCCGTCAGGACCCCGAGCTCAGAGCGGAATGGGGGATGGACCCGGTCGAGGACGATTGACCTCGGAACGGTTCGACGGGTCCGGGTTCGAGGAGGTCCTCCATCCTGCAGGACAGGGTATGGGACAGGGCTCTGAGCGTTTCCCCCGAGGCCTTGTTGATGTCCTTGGCGCCGGTCTCGTACTGCTGGAGGGTGCGGAGGTTCACCCCCGATTCCTCGGAGAGGGATCTCTGGGTGTGGCCGGCGAGGATGCGCCTGTTCTGGAGGTTCGTCCTGGTCGTTCTGGAACGGATGACTTCGTCGATGGTCTGGACGGCCTTCTGCTCCGACGCCTCGTGGAGGGTCGGATACATCAGCAGGAGCTCCTCCATCGGAAGCCGGGAGTGGATGTCCTTGAAGCTCCTGCCGGAGGCCCATTGGTACAGCGCGAGGACCCATCCGCACCAGTATTCGGGCGTCGGAGGGGCGGTGCCGAGGGGAGGGGCGTCCGTCGGGATACCGACCCTGTCGAGGACCTTCCGTGCGAGTTCGGTGCCGTCCATCCCCGCTATGATGCGCGGATCGCCTTCGCCGAAGCGCTCGGCGAATCCGCTGACCACGAAGTACGATACGAAGCGGTCCGCATCGATCCCGCATGCATGGACGGCGTATTCGACGGCCTCCCCCAGGTTGATCGCTGCATCGTCGAGGTAGAGATCGGAATAGGCGCGGGTCATCGGCCCTCACCCCCTCGCGGGCCAGGTCGAGGATGTACGTTCCTTCCGGGGTTTGTTCGTCATCCATCTCGAGGAGTTCCGCCCTGGCCTTCTCGTCCCTGTTCCTGAAGGGGGCGTCGTATTGGGAGGCCTCGGCGACCTCCGATCCCTTGTACGAGAGGAACTTGGGCGCTTCTTCCCCGACGAGCACGATCTGGTCCCAGTTATCGAAGAGTTTCAGGGCGCGGCAGAGCTGTTCCAAGGATATCCGGTTGCCGAGGAAAGCCTTGGCGAGGGAGAATCGGGAGTCGTCCGCGGAGGGGCCGACGACGATGTCGATCCCGAAGAGGTCCGCGCTGAAGGTCTCCTTCAGCCATCCGATCCCGGCGGCCATGGCGGGGGTGCGGGGACGGATGGTCCTGAAGGCCACGAGGAAGCGGAGCCATTGGAGGACGGGGCGGGGTTCGGGATCCAGGCAGAGGATCTGCAGGTCGAAGAGCTCCAGGGAGTAGGTGTTGATGATGCCGTCCCTCCCGTCGGAGCAGGCCCAGCTCCCGGCGAGCGAGCGGTCGTGCGTGCAGTAGAACCCGTCCCCGAAGTCGTTGCGGGAGTTCCCGATGTTCGAAGGTCTCCTCACCACGCGGTCGGATCCGTGGTAGACTTCGATCTGCTTCATGGGGGATCTGTAGGTTATCATAAGTTAAAACGATTGCTGTAAGGACAGGTTTCCAACAAATCCGAGGAAATACCCCTGGAAGGGCATGGGTTTCCAACAAATTGGAAGCTATATAAAGGCAGCGCATCGAAAATACTTCTACGGGAGTATAATACATCTTCAAACGGGTTCGGAGGCCTCTCTTCGATCTGTTATTACCCCGCCCCATAGGGGCGGGAATTGGGTTGTTCGCGGGAGAATGGGGCCGATTCCGGTTTGTTCAAAATCAGCTCGATTCAATCGGTGATGTCCGGAAGATTCACTGCCCGGCAAAACACCGCGAAATCAGGCTTTGACAGTCTCCGGAGCGGTCTTGTCGAAGTCCTCGGTGTTGGATCTATACTGAAAATTGTATGGATGTTGGGGCGAGGTTGTCATGTTTTTATGAGAATCAAGTAGCTCAAAGAATTCTCACAACATATCATGTCTGGATTGGTAAGATTCGAATTCAAATAGAAGATTCAATTCTCACCATTTCCTTTCTATTCGATGCTTCTTTTTATATAGAATCGTGGGTGAAACTGGAGCAATCATCCAACTATCTACGGCGATTGCATCGTGGCTGCAGTAGCGTGCAATATCGCTGGGATCCCTGGGGCCATGCAGATGAATCTGTCCATTCGAAACCACTGTCCAAACAGGTCCCGAGAATCAATGATGTTGGATGCCCCGATAGGGGTGAACATCGTCGGAGACATCAAATGGCGTACGTGAAGGAAAGATTGGGAACATTGTCGGGAACGGCACTGACCGTGCTGTTCATCGTGGCGATTGTCGTGACCATGATGATCTCGATAACTCTCGGTGCGGTGAAGATACCGATATCGGATGTATATCAGGTGCTGGTCAACAAGCTCCTCTACACCTTGGGCATGGACGCCAATATGGATTATCTCAAAGGTCCCACGTACAACATCGTATGGACCATACGTGCTCCGAGGGTGTTCATGGCTGTGGCCATCGGAGCATCTCTCGCTCTGGCCGGAGTGGTCATGCAGGCCACCGTGCAGAACCCCCTTGCGGATCCATACATCCTGGGGATGTCGTCGGGGGCATCGTTCGGTGCGACCGTGTCCATAGCATGCGGCCTCAACAGCATACTGTCGGGCGTCCTAGGGGATGCGGACATCGCGTTCTGGGCCTTCCTCGGTTCCATGGTATCGGCGCTGGCCGTCCTGTTCCTGTCATCGGCCGGAGGGCGTACGACATCGGTGAAGCTCGTGCTCTCCGGGACGATAATCTCGTGTCTGTTCAGCGCCTTCTCTAATCTGATCATTACCCTGTTCGCCGATGCCGAGGACATACAGGACATAACGTTCTGGACCCTGGGCTCGCTAGGGGGTGCGGAATGGTACAAGATCGCCATACCCTCCATTGCCGTCATACTGAGCGGAATCTACTTCGCCACGCAGATCAGGAGCCTGAACATCATGCTGACCGGCGACGAGACCGCCACGACCCTCGGACTCGATCTCAATAAGAAGAGGAAGATCTACGTGGCCATCTGCGCGATGCTGACCGCCTGTGCGGTCTGTTTCTGCGGTGTGATAGGATTCGTCGGTCTGATGATACCCCACATCGTCAGAGGACTCACCGGGAACAACCATTGGAAGCTGTTGCCGCTGTCCGTCGTCGTCGGGGCCCTATTCATGCTCTGGGCGGACATCGTCGCCAGGATAGCCGTTCCCAACAGCGAGCTCCCTATAGGCATCATCACCGCCGTCTGCGGCGCCCCGATATTCGCCTACATCATGATCAAGAAGACATACACGTTCAACTGAGGGGACGTCATGCTCAACGTAGAAGATCTATCAGTCCGTCTATCCAAGAGGATCGTAGTGGACGGCGTCTCGTTCCATGTATCAGAGGGGGAGTTCGTCGGGGTCATAGGACCCAACGGGAGCGGCAAGAGCACACTCCTGAAGACGATCTACAGGGTGCTCAAACCGGAGTGCGGGAGCATCGAGATCGACGATGTCCCCATACAGTCGATGAGTCTGCGGGAATCCGCTTTGAAGACCGCAGTGGTGGCGCAGCACAACTACTACAATTTCGATTTCTCCGTTCTCGACGTCGCTCTGATGGGCAGGTCCCCGCACAAGGAGAAGATGGACCGGGACAATTCCGAGGACTACAGGATCGCCCGCGAGGCTCTGGAGAGGGTGGGGATGCTGGAGTACGAGGACAGGGGCTTCTACACCCTTTCCGGAGGGGAGCAGCAACGTGTGATCCTGGCGAGGGCTCTGGCCCAGCAGACCCCGTTCATCATCCTGGACGAGCCGACCAACCATCTCGACATCAAGTATCAGCTCCAGCTCATGGATACGATAAAGGACCTGGACCTCACGGTCCTGTGCGCCCTTCACGACCTCAACATCGCAGGAGCGTACTGCGACCGCCTCATCATGATGAAGGAGGGCAGGGTCTTCGCCGTGGGGACTCCCGAGGAGATTCTGCGGCCGCAGACGATCAGGGAGGTATACGGGGTAGATGCCACCGTGGAATTGAACGAGGAGACGGGGTTGCTGAACATCGTCTATCATCCGTCGTATTCCAGGAACCGGCGTGCGGCTCCGGCCAACCTATGAATCGGATGACATGGATGCGTTCCTCCGGGGGGTTGCGATTGAAGATCACGTACGAGACCCGCGGTGGCAAGACCTACGCCTACACCTGCAGATCCGACAGGATGCCGGGCAAGAAGAATCCCGTATCGAAGAAGGTGTACCTGGGAAGGGTCGACGATCTGACAGGGGAGATAATCCCCAAGCGGACCAACGGCACGGAATCGCTGGACATCCTCTCGGACGGCGTCACGGTCAAGGATTACGGCGATGTCCTCCTCCTGAAATCGGTGGCGGACAGAGAGGGTATCTCGGACGATCTGCAGAAGGCCTTCGGTCCCGATTGGAGGAAGGTTCTGGCCGTTGCTATCGCTTTGGTGACCAAGCCCATGCCCTCCGACAGGCTCGATGTGGTCCAGGGGACCAGCGCCCTCTGCGAGATCATGGGTCTGGATGAAGGCTTCCTGTCGGGCTCCGAGGTGAAGAGCACCGTGAACGGAATAACCTCCGAGCAGATGCAGGGTTATTTCAAGCTCAGGGAGGAGAAAGGGACCGACCGCATGTTCATACACGGGCGCCCGGTCAATCTGTTCAGTCCGAAGCATGTCGGTTCCCTGCCGACGATGGAGGGGAGAATCCGCGAACCGTTGACGGACATAGCCCTGATCGTAATGGATCGGAACGGCAGGCCCGCAGGATTCTCTGCGATCGGCGGGACGGAGTCGCGCTACGACAAGCTCGAGGAGGCCATGGCCAAAGTCACGGCCCACGGCCACCTGTGCACATTCATCGCGGACCGCTCTCTGATGCGCGTGCTCGAACCGACGGAGATGTTCCTCGAGGGGATAGATTTCATCGCGGAGTTCACATTCGACACGGAACAGTACAAGGCCATGCTCCCGGCCTTCTCCGAATGGAAGTCGGAGCATATGGCGACCATCGGGGGCATAGATTACTATCTGCAGGAGAAGCAGGCCGAATTCAACCCCAAGACCAGGATGTGGGTTCCGGTGGAGAAACCCTCCAGGGTGGAGGACGTCATGATGTGGGCATTCCTCTTCTATCGGCCCGACCGCAGCGTCAAGGAGATCGATATCTTCAAGAACCGCATCAAGACGGTCAAGGAGAGGCTGGACGGGTTGACGACCGACGATCCCGGGGGGACCTTCGCCCGCGAGACCAAGGGTCTGGAGAGGTATCTGAGATGGTCCGTCGGACCCAACGGCTGCATGAACATCCATGTCAACAGGAACGAGGTCCGCGAATTCGAGAAGAGGGCCAGGAGCATACTCATCCTCGCGTCCTCGGCCTGTTGGAGGACCGTCAGAGATTCCATGATCGCACGCACCAACCTCATGGAATCGCTGGAGACCCTGGGGAGGGGTTCCACCTGGCCCCTGTACTATGCCAGCGACGATGAATGCGTCGACGGCCATTACTTCATCAGATTGCTGGCCATCCAGCTCATCGACTCGATCAGAAGGACTCTTGAGACGGCGGGTAAGACCGCCCCCGTGCGCGAGGTGCTGGACGTCGCTTCGACGTACAAGCTCGTCACATGCGGCGATACGACCGTCAGGAGCAGGAAGGGCAGGGCGGTGGCCTCGATCTTCAAATTGTTCGATGTCGAAGACACCTACAGGCCCCGTTGAAAGGTCAGAAACCCGTCCTTTCGGACGGTAAGGAGTTTTTTCGGATCCGGCAGGGATCGCATCACGCGTTGGCGTAGATGATATCGTGGATGTTGATCAGCGTATCATCGGCGAGGTATCCGGCCATGTACAGCGTGTACATGGGGATGGGGATGATGGTATCGCAGACGCCCTTGAACGCGTCGATGGAGTTCCACCAGTCGATGATCTCCTTCCTGGTTTCGTCGGTCATCGTGGTGTAATCGTCCCCGATGTTGTCGATGATGAGCACCATGTCCGGCGAGGTGTTCGCGATGGTCTCCAGAGACCAGTCATCCATGCCGCCGTCGCTCATGCAGATGCCTCCGGCGCGTTCGACGATGTCCCCTACTATCATCGAGGTCCCGTACACGTTGATCGTCCCCGTCTGATTGGGGGAGTAGTCTATGACCAGGACGTTCGGGCGGTCCGTCATCGGGATGCTCGCGGTCTTGGTCGCGATGTCCTCCGTGTAGTTCTGCCACTTGGCGACGGATTCCTCGGCGGTATCCTGCTCGTTGAACGTCTTCCCGATGACCCTCAGGAGGTCGCAGTAGGTCTCCATGCTGGTTCCCACGGCATTGCCGTAGATGTTCGTCTTGAGGCAGTGGATGCCTCTGGCCTCCCAGGCATCGATGCTTCCGAGCCTGCTGTCGCGGAATGTGCTGGACCAGCCGACGATGATGTCGGGATCCGCTGCCGCGGCCACGTCCTTCGACCAGGAGTTCATATCCTTGACCACGGTCAGCTTGGATTTGACGGAGTCGTATGCTGCCTGGTTCGCGGAGTCCAGACAGACGTAGTCGTCGGACCTGATGTACCCTCCCACGATGTACTCCTCCAATCCGAAGTGGCAGAGCAGTTCGACGTTCGCAGAGATGCAGACGAAGATGCGGGTGGGCTTCTCGTAGAGCGTGAAGTTGTTCAGGGTGGTGGAGCTGGCCACGTTGTTCTCGATGTATACTCCATTCTTGTAGTACTCGTCGTCGCTGGTTTTGGGATCGTCGTTATTGTTGGAATCCCTCTGGTTCATCGCGACGTATGCGACGAGCGATGAAACCAGGATTATCGCGACGACCGCGACGGCGATGGTTTTCGTTGATGCCATTGGATCACTTGGATGTCTTATCCAAGATGCCGTTCGACGATTCCGTTTAAAAAAGCATAGGGCAGGATTCGAAGGCGGATGGGATGAAGATCGTTCTTTTTCGCATCGACGAATTATCTAGCCAGATGTTAGAAATCATCAGAGATATTTTGAGCTACAGTTAATTGGATGAGATAAGATACTATTGGACGGTTCAGTGGCATTATCTAGCTGTTATATTCCACATAAGGGGTTCGAAGTATTCAGAGATCTCATATCGGCAATCTGTTGCCCCGCCCCTCCGGGGCGGGGATTTTGCGGTTCGCTGGAGTGTGGGGCCGATTTCCGATGTTCGGCAGTTCTCTGTCGAGTTGAGGGATGTCACCTACAGGTACAGGGGGATGGAGAGGGC
>CAVIUM010000040.1:0-16085 GCA_963645865.1 Lachnospiraceae bacterium | reverse complement strand
TCTGTCATTCAGCACGGCCGCGATCCGCATGGACCGTCCGATTCTATTCTTTTATTTAAAGTAAAAGACAGGTCCGGGTCGGCCTCGGGATCGTGCGCATTCACGTCCGGCACTTCAATGCGAGCGATGCCTCCTCGTTGGCAATCTCCATCCTGCAGACAGGAATCCCGTCCTCGAGTTTTCCCGCGGGGACGGCGCGCAGGTATCCTGTTGCTGCCAGATATGTGCAGACAGCCGAGGTTCCAGCGGAAGGCAGGGCGGCTTCGGAGTAGGTCGCGGTATGGCGGATCGCAGACAGTATCTCCGGGCTCTTCCCCTCAAGCACCTCATTCAATGCCGACGGCCGTTCTTTCATTTTCGGCAGGGGCCCCATCTTGTCTTCATTGCGATATGGTCCCGGGCAGCACCCGTTCTTCAGATACCTCACGACGCTGTACGGGTTATACAGATCCGCATCGCCGAAACGGTATCCGCCATACCATCTCCGCATCTCAATAGCTTTGTCCGGAGGATTTCCCGTTTTGCGTAGGAGCTCCATCACCTCGCTTTCTGTGAATCCGAAGTAATCTTCGCCGTCTGCATCCAGAATCGTGCACAAACAGGCATTGTCGAAGCCGCCGTGCATGGTGGCCGTAGGGATGGGAAGAACTCCCGTGATGACTCCCGTCTTGAGGCTCTCGTTGAACTTGAAGGTCTGTTCCAGGAACGGTCTCAGCAATCCGATCCGGGAACAGGTCTCTTCGACCGAATCGGTGTCCCGGACGTAGCAGTCGTAGTCGTCCATCAGCACGATGGCCTTCCGCCCGTACGCCTTTTCGAACATCGAACAGATCGTCCTCACAGACTTATCCGCATCGACGTGCGTGAGTTTCGAGTCGGAACAGGTTCTGAGGAATCTCCTGCCATGTTCTGATAACCGTTCCTCCTCCACGGATCCGAGGACTTGGTCGGCGATGTCCGATATCATCGCCCCGAGACACCTGTAGTACTCTCCTTCGGATCCACCCTTCAGATAGGACATGTCCATTCTGATGACGGGGTACGCGTTCAGATGGGTCCAATATTCAGGAAATGAACCTATCTTCAATCCTCTGAAGATATCTGGATCACCTCCGTACCTGTTGTTGAAGAAACGATCCAGCATCGAGAGGTTCGTCGTTTTTCCGAAGCCTTCTGGCCTCGTATACAGGAATGTGATGTTATTGAATCTGCAGACATCCCTGATCATCAGGGTCTTATCCACGAAGTAGGGGCTGGCTATCAGCTCCATGAAGTCCTCGGCGTCTTCCGGAAGGGCCCTTTTCCTCATCGAATCAGTCATACGATTGATATATAATTAACATTTATCGGATACGAATAATGGCGAAGCTCCGACAGCGGTATATCGGCGATGGCGGATTCTCGCGTATGGAGGACGGCACCGAGGGCACGAGGACCCTTCTGGGGAATCAGCGCAAGGGGGTCATCGCCCTCGCGATACCCATCGGGGTCGCCCTGTTCTTCCAGCAGCTGAACAACATCGTCGACAGCCTCTGGGTCTCCGGACTCGGAGGGGACGCCCTGGCCGCCCTGGGCATCGTGTATCCGATCTACACCATCCTCATCGGGATAGGGAACGGTCTCGGTATCGGTGTCGCAGCGGCTATAGCCAGGAGCATCGGGGAGAAGCATCGTGAGGATGCCGTCAAATCGGCGGGGAACGGTCTGACCGTGTCCGTCATAGTCGGATTGGTGCTGACGCCGATACTCGTGCTGACGGCGGAGCCGTCCATGGGACTGATGGGTGCGGGCGATACGGCGGGGAAGTGCCTCGAGTACGCCTATCCGATCTACATCTCGACGGTCTTCATCATCATGAGCGGCGTGATGTCCGGGATGCTCCGCGGCGAGGGCGCCGCCAAGAGGTCAATGGTCATCCAGGTGGCCGGGGCGATGGTCAACATCATCCTCGACCCGATCCTCATCTACACCCTCGACATGGGCGTCGCGGGGGCCGCATGGGCGACCGTCATCGCTTTCGTCACATCCTGCGCCATAGCCGCGTACTGGTACATCCGCGACAACGAGATGTACGTCAAGCTCCGCAGGTCCGACCTGAGGTACGACCGCAGGATCTGCAGGAGGATCCTCTCGGTGGGTGCGCCGGAGGCGCTGGAACTGTCGATCATGTACTTCTTCAACATCTTCCTCAACCTCCTGGTCATCCGCTGCGGCGGGACCGATGCCGTCGGCATATACTCCACCGGGTGGAGGATTGCCAACTTCATCCTGATCATCGCGCAGGCCATGGGAGGCGCCCTGGTCGCCGTGTGCTCGGCGGAATACGGCATGAAGCGGTTCGACATGATCTCCGACGCGCTGAGGTACACGGTCGTCGTGTCGATAATCTGGACCATCGTCCTGTCGACAGTGCTGGCACTGGGCTCCGGGGTGCTCACGTCGGTGTTCACGCAGGCGGAGGACCTGAGATACCTCCACGACGACACCGTGCGGATGTTCCTGTCCATGGCGGCCTTCCTGCCCGTCATGTCGATGGTCTACACGGGATCCGCCCTGCTGCAGGCGGTGGACCGCGCCACCGGCGCCATGCTCAACTCCCTGGCGAGGAACTTCCTGCTCTGCGGGACGTTCTACGCCGCCACGATCCTCTCCGGCACCCTCACGTCCCTGTGGTGGGCCATGGCGGTATCGGAGATCATCGGGGGCCTGATGATGGGCGCCCACGCCTTCCTGATGCTCCGGAAGGTAGCCTCCGAGGAGGGAACGGCTTCCTCCGCGCGACGCGCGCGTTTCTCCTGATGCGCGGGTATAAATCCCGTATGGGCGGTCGGGTGGACGTCATACAATGTCCAAGATCACAGTCAATGTCGCCTGGCCCTACGCCAACGGCACCATACACCTCGGCCATGTGGCCGGATCGCTCCTCCCCGCCGACCTGTTCAGCAGGTACAACCGCCTGATCGGGAACGAGGTCCTGATGGTCGGAGGCTCCGACATGCACGGGACCCCCATCACCATCTCCGCCGAGAAGGCCGGGATGACCCCCGAGGAGTACGCGGAGAAGTACCACCAGATCAACAAGAAGGCCATCGAGGACATGGGGATCCAGTACTCGCTCTTCAACAAGACCCACTGCCCCACCCACACCGAGGTCACCCAGAAGCTCTTCACCGACCTCCGCGCGAAAGGCTACATCTACACCAAGGGCACCGACCAGTACTACTGCCCGAAATGCGCCAGGTTCCTCCCCGACCGCTACGTCGAGGGGGTCTGCCCCAAATGCGGCGCGGAGAAGACCCGCAGCGACCAGTGCGACGCCTGCGGGACCACCTTCGAGACCGGCGACCTCCTGGAGCCGTACTGCACCCTGTGCAACTCCACCCCCGAGATCCGCAACACCGAGCACTTCTTCCTCAAGCTCAGCGCCTTCAGGGAGCAGCTCCTCGCGTACCTCGAGGACAAGGACTACTGGAGGGCCAACGTCAAGGCGTTCACCAAGAACTGGCTGGAGGACGGGCTCAACGACAGGGCCATCACCCGCGACATGTCCTGGGGCATCCCGATCCCGGTGGAGGGATGGGACGACAAGGTCATCTACGTGTGGTTCGAGGCCGTCATCGGATACCTCAGCGCGTCCGTGGAGTACTCCAGGATGATCGGGAAGCCCGATTACTGGGAGGCCTTCTGGAAGGACCCCGAGGTGAAGCACTACTACTTCATCGGCAAGGACAACATCCCGTTCCACTCCATCATCTGGCCCGCCATCCTCATGGGCGAGGGCGGACTGGACCTGCCTTACGACATCCCGGCCAACGAGTACCTGATGATCAACGGCGGGAAGCTGTCCAAGAGCCGCAGCAACGGCGGCGCCATCGACATACCGAGCGTCCTGTCGAAGTACGACGCGGATGCGATCCGCTTCTACCTGGCGATCAACATGCCGGACACCCACGACACCGAGTTCACGTGGGACGACCTGGACACCAAGATCAACAACGACCTCGTGGCCACCCTGGGCAACTACTACCACAGGTGCCTCAGCTTCACCAAGAAGAACTTCGGCGCCATCCCCGCAGGGGAGACCGACGCCGAGACCGTGGCGGAGATAGAGAAGACCCTGGCCGAGTACAGGGAGCTCATGGCCGTCTGCGACTTCAAGAGGGGCATAAAGGCGGTCATGGAGCTGGCCCGCTACGGGAACAGGTTCTTCGACGCCGTCAAGCCCTGGGCCCTCGTCAAGGAGGACCGCGACGCCTGCGGAGCGGCGATGAACACCGCGCTCAGGATCGCCAAGGCCCTGTGCGTCATGATGTGGCCGTTCATGCCCCGCTCCTCCGATAAAATCTGGCAGTACCTCGGGTACTCCGGAGGCATCGAGGAGGCCGGCGTCAACGCGGCCCTCGAGCCGGTCCCCGCCGGACAGGAGCTCCTGGAGCCCGTGCCCGTCTACAGGAAGATCGAGGCCGAGAAGAAGCCCCAGGAGAAGCCCGAGCAGAAGAAGGAGCAGGCGCCCCAGGCCCCCGCCGGACCCTTCGCGGACTTCCGCAGGCTGGACATCAGGGTCGGCACCGTCGTCGAGGTGGGCGACCATCCCGACGCGGAGAAGCTGTACGTGCTGAAGGTCGACCTCGGGGAGGCGGAGCCCAGGCAGATCGTCACGAACCTCAAGTCCATCTACCCGAGGGAGCAGATGGAGAACAGGAGGCTGCTGATCATCTCCAACCTCAAGCCCGCCAAGTTCCGCGGCGTCAAGTCCGAGGGCATGCTGATGGCCCTGGACGACGAGGACCTCGGAGGGAACGCCGTCCTCCTGCTGAAGCCGTCCGCCGACGTCCCCAACGGGACGCAGGTCGGATGCGGACTCGAGATCTCCTCCTCCAGGGTGGAGATGAAGCAGTTCGAGAAGGTCAACATCAAGGTGGGGAAGGTCGCCGGAGGGAAGGTCCTCGGCATGGACGCGCCCGAGGGCGCCCCCGCGGCGATGGCCTTCGTCTACGACGGCGAGAACACGGTCCCCATGGGCGACGGCAAGGGCTGCTACATCACCGTGGACAATCTGGACTTCACGGACGGCGCCGCGGTAAGATGAAAGCAGATCTCCACGTCCACACGATGTTCTCCAAGGATGGGAAGACCACCATGGAGGAGCTCCTCGAATACGCGGAGCGCTTCGGCATCGGATGCATCGCGGTGACGGACCACAACGAGTTCCAGGCCTACGACCTCCTGAAGGACAACGGGAGGGTCATAATCATCCCGGCGGAGGAGGTCTCCTCCGCCGAGGGCCACATCGTGGCCCTGGGGATAGACCGCCTCATCCCGAGGGACAGGTCCATCCAGGAGACCATCGACCTGATCCACGAGGCGGGGGGATACGCGTTCGCCGCCCACCCCTACCGCTGGTGGTCCGGACTGGGGGTGAAGAACACCCTCGCCTACCCGTTCGACGGTATCGAGGCGAGGAACGGACGCTCCATCCCTTCGGCCAACCGCCGCTCGGAGAAGCTGGCCAGGAAGGTCGGCAAGCCCATGACCGCCGGCAGCGACGCCCACACCCCGCGCCACATCGGGGAGGGGTACGTGGAGGTGCCGGACGACCTGAAGACGTGGCAGGAGGTCGTGGAGTACATCATGCACAATCAGGCCCCCATCGTCTGCAGCCACAGCCGCCATCTGAAAGGGACGCTGAAGTACGGGTTCAAATCCATCACCGAATGGATGCTCCGCGGATTCAAGCGCATGTGATCCCTGTCATGGAACCTACGAACATCCTCCATTTCACCGTCCGCTCCGACTTCAGGGGCTGGCTGGAGGAGAACCATTCGAAGGAGCGCGAGTGCTGGATCGCCCTGAAGAGGGGGAGCGTCCCCGAAGAGGGGCGCATCCTGTATCTGGATGCCGTGGAGGAGGCCCTGTGCTTCGGATGGATCGATTCCACCACGAAATCGGTCGACGGCACGACGTTGCAGAGGTTCGCGCCCCGCTCCAAGCGGAGCAGATGGTCGGAGCTCAACAAGGAGCGCTGCCGCAGGCTGGAGAAGCTCGGCCTGATGACCGATGCGGGACGCGCCGTGCTGCCCGACATGTCCGAGGACGGATTCTCGATCGACGATGCGATCCTCGACAGGTTCCGGGAGGATCCAGTCGCGTGGGGGAACTTCCGTTCGTTCCCTCCGCTCTATCAGAGGGTCCGCATCGACACCATCCAGCGGGATATGAGCGATGCGGAGGCGTTCGAGAGGAAGGTCTCGAAGCTCATCCAGCAGTCGCATGACGGTGTAATGTTCGGGGATTGGAACGACCGCGGGAGACTGTTGGATTACCGAATTCCGGGGTGATGACATGGACCGCCGTTCCGAGGATGAGCTGAAGGATGCCTACGGCAGGATGGAGATGGACGACCACCCTTGGGCCAGGCATGCGTCGGATGAGGTCTCGGCGATCGAGGCCACTTGCGGTCCGCTTGATGGCAAGAGCATCCTCGACGCCGGATGCGGCAGAGGGAGGCATGCGATCGAGATCGCCCGCAACTGCCCTCATGCGAGGATCCACGGAGTGGATTTCTCGGAGACGAACATAGAATCCGCCAGAGGGAAGATCGGTGGCCTCGCCAACGTGTCGTTCGAGGTCTGCGATCTGAGATCGTATCATCCGGAGGAGAGGTACGATATCATCCTCTGTCTGTACGATGTTATAGGTTCCATTCCGGAAGAAGAGGACAACAGGCGTATCCTGGAGAATCTCGCGGTTTCATGCAGGTCCGGCGGGATACTCGTGCTGTCGGTGATGAACATGGAGCTCACCGAGCATCTGGCGGAACCGTCGAATGTGGGAGACATCGGGGCCGATCCCGGAATATTGTCCCGCTTGCCTGCGAGCGATGTCATGAGGAGCAGCGGGGATATCTTCGATCCTCATTTCTTCGCCATAGACACGGTTTCCGATCAGGTGTATCGGAAGGAGGTCTTCGGCGATACGGAGCATGTCATCCGCGATAAGCGTTACAGGGCGGATGAAATCTCAGCACTCGTCTCCGATTCGGGATTTGACCCTATCGATGTACGGTATGTTCGTGCAGGCAGGTGGGGTGAGCCCTTGAATGCCACCGATTCCAAGGCGAAGGAGATTCTCGTCACGGCCCGCAGGAGATGAGGAGTCCGCAGGGTTTCGACCCGATCGACTGTTCCGATTTGAGCGGATGGCTGGAGGAAGACCATTAGAAGGAGTGCGAATGCTGTATTGCCGACCGGTCTCCTCAGCTGAACCTCGGTCCTTCGGGCGCCCTGTCCATCTCGTCGATGAACGCGCACGCGAACATGGGGTAATGCTCGATCCCGTCCTCATCCACGCGGATGTTCCCGGGCTCCAGCATGATCCTCCTGGCGACGTCGAACAGCTTCCCGACCTTTGCGAGGGACGGAGCGGTCCTGTCCTTCCCCGATCTGACCTCTATCACGGCGACCCCGTCCCAGAATTCCAGGACGAAATCCAGCTCCATGCGGCCTTCTCCCTTGTCCTTGCGGTAGTACATCGGTTCGAGACCACATTTGAACATCTCGGATGCCACGACGTTCTCGGCCACCGCGCCCATGTTGTACGAGCCGTCGCCCTGATACACCGCCATCTTGGCCCTGTCCCCGTAGGCGTTCAGGAGCATCCCGGTATCGGACATGTACACTTTGAACGAGTCGCGGGTCACGTATTTCTTGAGCGGGAGCGCTGGCTGCTCCAGACCGTAGCAGAACACCCCGTAGCCGGCGTTCTTGATCCACAGCAGGTTCTCCATGTACGTGTCGGACGACTTGCGGGACTTCCCGCCCTTTATGCGGGAGTACATGAACTTCTTGTTGGATTCCGCCAGCTGATAGGGGATGCTCTCGAAGCATTCCGCCGTCCTGATCCTGTCGATCCCCTTGTTGTAGCGGTTGATGTCGCGTACGCACGTGGCGTCGATCTCCTTCAGCGCGGCGTAGGCAGGGCGGAAGTCGTTCGTCGAGACGTAGGATTCGACGGCCTCCGGCATGCCTCCGACTATCATGTACTCCCTGAACAGCTTCGCGATCCTGTCGAAGAGGGTCTTCTCCACCGGCGTCCTGTCGCGTACGCACGAACGGATCTCCGCGATGGATTCCTTCGGGATCCTCATGGCCCACAGGAACTCCTCGAAATCGACAGGATGCATGACGAGGGTCTCCTGGTAGCCCAGGGGGATCAGCGGTTCCTGCTCCCCGTCATCCTCGTCCTTCTGAGGTATCTTGACCCCCAGGAGAGAGCCGGATGCGATGACGTCTATCCCCCCGTAGATGGAGAATTGCTTGAGGGAGCTGTACGCCCGTTCGCACTCCTGTATCTCGTCGAGGAACAGGAGGGTGGAACCGTCCACTATGGAATCTGCGCCGAATCTCACCGTCAGCTTCTTGATCATCTCGGCGGCCGTCGTATCCCCGTCGAAGAGCTCCTTCAGCTCGGGGGAGTCGTCGAAGTTGATGTACACGTAATGCTCGTACTCGGCCTTGGCGAAGGTCTCGATGATGAACGTCTTGCCCACCTGTCTCTGGCCGGTCACCACGAGGCATTTGTGCTCCCGGTTCTTCCATTCCAGAAGGGTCTGGTAGATCTTCCGTTCGATCATGGATCTGAATCGTTCTGGGACTATTTGTAGTTATATGCAAAAAGTCCCTTAGAATAATTGTATAATATTACAAAAAATCCCTGGGACAAATTGTAGAAAACTGCAGGAAGTCCCGATTCGTCCCGGACGGAGAATATCGTCACACCTTTTCGGACCATTATCGATAAGAGTGGATATCGATACATATCAATATAAATAATATCGATATTTATCGATATCAAGGCATGGGAACGCCGGGATGACATCTGCCGGCGGATCCCGTGTCCTGTTCACTATCGCAGAGGAGATAGTCCATGAACGCAAAGACAGCAGCATGCGTCGTTGTCGCGGTTATCGCGATAGCGGCGATAGCCTACGCGGCCTACAGTCTCGGTTCCGACGACAAAGTCCGGGAGGATGTGACCCCAGGCCCCGATGTGACACCCACTCCGACCCCGACACCGACCCCTTCCGGCGGCGATGATGACACCAAGATCCTGGTGGCCTACTTCTCGAGGACCAACACCACGGAGCGGTACGCGCAGCAGATCGCCTCCATCACCGGAGCGGACATCGTCCGCATCCAGACCGTGAACCCCTATCCCGACGACTACACGACCACCACGGAGGTCGCCCGCGACGAATTGGACGCCGACGCCCGCCCCGACATATCGACCGTCGTGGACAACATGTCCGACTACGACGTGATCTTCATCGGATACCCCATCTGGTGGGGCGCTCCGCCCATGGCGGTCCTGACGTTCCTGGAGGATTACGATCTGAGCGGCAAGACCATAGTCACGTTCTGCACCAGCGCGACCAGCCCCATATCCGGCAGCACGAGCTACATCCGCGGATCCGCGAACGGGGCCGAAGTGATCGAAGGCCTCCGCATCACATCGTCCACGGACATCGCGGGATGGATCTCGGGACTCGACCTGGGGTCCGCCCGATCGCTCCGAGGAGGGTTCCGATTGCCGAAGAACGTGATCGTGATATCCGGATCCCCCCGCAGGGGGAACTCCGACATGCTCTGCGATGAATTCATCCGCGGAGCGGAGGAGGCGGGGAACCGCGTGGAGAAGATCGAGCTCAGGAAATGCAGGGTGGGCTTCTGCACCGCCTGCTACCGCTGCAGGGACACGGGAGAACCATGTCACATCAGGGACGACGTCCCCGGTATAATCGCCAAGATGGAGGCGGCGGACGTCATCGTGCTGGCCAGCCCGGTGTACTTCTATTCGATCGACGCGCAGATGAAGGCCCTCATAGACAGGACGGTCTCCCGCTGGAGGGACATCCGCGGCAAGACCTTCTATTACATCGTCACGAGCGCGGAGGACAGCGACACGGTGACCTCGTGCACCATCGAGTGCATGCGCGGACTCGCCGTGTGCCTGGACGGTTCCGTCGAGGGAGGGATCGTCGAAGGGAAGGGCGTCTACGAGGCGGGGGAGATAGAAGGGTCGCCCGCCATGGAACAGGCTTACGAGATGGGGAAGGGCTGCCGACGTCGCAGTTTCTCCCCGATGTACGATGCGAGGGCGGACAGGGCTTCCTCGTCCACCTCGTAATCGTACCATCTCCCGGTCGGTATGGTCCTCACCAGACCAGCCTCCAGAAGAACCGACATGTGGTGGGACAGCGTCGGCTGGGAGATGTCCATGTCCCTCAGGATCTGGCAGGAGCAGAGCCTCCTGCCCTTGAGGGTCTTGATGATGGCCAGGCGGTTGGGGTCGGCCAGCGCGCGCATCATGTTGATGAATCTCTCGTCTTCCGCATCCACGCCCGGTCATCTCCGATGTGCGGTATATGGGTATCGGACGGGTTCTCACGCACTCGAATGTCTGCATCCGTCCATGTATCCGTACCTCGGCCCCATCCTCACCACGAGGAACGCGGATACGATCACTGTCACCACCTCGGTCAGGGGGACGGCGTACCACACGCCCTCCGGGCCCATGACTACGGGCAGGAGGACTATCAGAGGGGCCAGGACCAGGATCCCCCTGATGAACGATATCAGCGCGGACAGCGGGCCGTTGGACAGGGATGTGAACAGCGACGAAGCGTAGGCGTTGAACTCCATCATGAGGAACGCGAAGGCGAATATCCTCGCACCGTGCACCGTCATCTCCCTCACATGCTCGGAATCCCCGGCGAAGATGCCGACGATCGGTCCCGCCAGCGTCTCCAGGATGACGAAGGTCGCTATCGACAGGATGCCGACGAACCTCATGCTCGTGGAGAAGAGCGACCTCATCATCTCCCTGTCGTCCGCTCCGTGGTTGTACGACATCACCGGGGCCACGCCCATGGAGTAACCGAGCGTCACCGCCAGCGACAGGAACTCGACGTACATCAGGATCGTTATGGCGCAGACGCCGTCCGGTCCGTAGTACCTCATCATGGTGAGGTTGAACAGCAGCGTGGTTATGGACCCGGACAGTTCGGTGACCATCTCGGAAGCACCGTTGGAGCAGGTCTGCCTGAGCATCCTCGGATCGAACGACGGACGGACGAACCTGATCGGGGAGTCCTTCTTCAGAAGGAAGTACAGCACGCCGACCATCACGGCCATCATCGCGCCGATGCCGGATGCCAGGGCGGCGCCGGTCATGCCCATCCCGAACGGTCCCATGAACAGGATGTCCAGGACGATGTTCACCAGCCCCGCTGCGAGGGAGCAGGCCAGGGACAGTCCGGGCCTGCCGGCCACGATGAGGAACTGGGTGGTCAGGTACTGCAGGATGAACATCGGAGCGAACGCCGCGCACATAACGAGGTAATCATGGGAGAGGTCGTGGAGGGTGTCGTCCGCACCCATCAGGCCGACGAGCTCCGAGGAGAAGGACAGGATGACGACCGTGGAGATCACGGACACGGCCAAGGCCGTCAGGACGATCCCGGTGAACGACCTGCAGGCGTCATCCCTGTTCCCCTCCCCCAGTTTGTTCGCGACGTACGCCGATCCCCCGGTGGAGAACATGAAGCCGAACGAGGTGAACAGGGCGGAAACGGGCATCACGATGTTGAGCGCCGCCAGGGCGTCGGTCCCGATCATGTTGGAGACCAGGACCCCGTCCGCGATGGAATACGTGGAGATGCTCACCATCACGATTATCGTCGGGATGGCGAAGCGCATGATCTGGCGCCGGGTTCTCACGCTCCCAAGTCCTTGCTCGCTCATCATATAATCATAGGATTAGGATTATTTATAAAAATGATTAGAATATTTGAACTAACTTTGAAGCCATGAGTATCCAAGAGTCGATGAGAAGGTTCCTTCAGTCGTACGTCCTCTGCGATCTGCGCTAATCGTCCGCGAGAGGAGCCCCGATGACGGCAGGGTGCAGTTCCTGGACCTCTCCGAGGGTTACAGGCGCGATATGGGCGAGATGTACTCGGACATCGACGACCCGGATGCGAAGCTGCGCAGCAGGTTCACCGAGGACGAGATCGTATCGTTCGTCAGGATTCCCGATTCCATCTCAGACGAGCTGGAGAAGGCTCGAGAATGCGTGGAAGGGACCGGAGGTCCGGGACCTCCGCTGTTTTATGAGGGTGGGGCAGGTGGCCCCTTTGGATGGTTTAAGCGACCTTGCTGAGATTGACATACACTTCCGCGGATTCTTCGGTGGAGAACGTGTATGTGGGCGTAGGGTCGACGGTTCCGGATGTCGTCCCGTCCTTCACGGCGAAGGTCAGCGTGTACTTCTCGCCACCGTATGTGAACGTGAATGCAGTTCCTTTGCTGAATTCATCATCAGGGGCATCTACCGTCTTGCAACTCCAGTCGGAGCTTCCCTCGGCCTTGATAGTCATGGTGGCCTCGCCGTAGTAATATGCCCAGCCCAGGGTCTGGAGGTCCAGACTCGATGTCTTGTCTCCACTTTTGAAGATGAATTTGATCGCCTTCGCAACGCTGTCTGTGGGGAGAACACCGTCATATCCGGGGATAGCCATGATTCCCATGTCTCTATCATCGTTCCACAAAGCGTAGAGTGTGACGTCCCCTTCGACTATGACATCGGAGACGGGCGCCGCCTTCGTGAGACCCCAGCCCTTGAATGAGCATCCTTCGGGCGCGGTGAAATCGCAAGTGGTTGGAACAACATACGTTCCGGAGACGCCGGTCACGGGGGCCATGGTCCCGGATCCCCCGTTGGCGTCGAAGGTCACGGTGTAACCCGTCTTCGCGTCTTCTTTGTCCCCGTTTCCGGGTTTGATCAGGATGACGGCCGCGGCTGCGATGATCACCACAGCTATCACGGCCACCACCAGGACTTTCTTATCCATGGTCTGGATTCGGCGGGACCTCATATAAACATTACATTTTTGTCTTCTACGGATGTCTGTTCCATCCATCATCCGAACGTCCGTCTCCGAGGTCCCGACAACCATATTACGGGAGGAGGCGCATCCATCCCCGGCGAATGCCGGAGGTATGCATTATGGACGCCAGGGAAGCCATAGACGGACGCAGGAGCATCAGGAAGTACACGGACGGACCGGTGTCCCACGAGGACATCATGCGCATGCTGGAATCGGCCATGAAGGCTCCGAGCGCCAGGAACTCCCGCCCCTGGAGCTTCGTCGCGGTGACCGATCCGGAGGTCAAGGCGCGTCTCGCGGGGATCTCCAAGACCACGTACATGGTCGGCGAGGCCGGTGCGGCAGTTGTCGTATGCGGGAGGAGCGACCTGTCCGAATTCTGGCAGCAGGATTGCGGCGCAGCGGTAGAGAATCTTCTTCTGGAGGCGCATTCCATGGGCTACGGGACCTGCTGGTGCGGGCTGTATCCGATCGAGGACCGCACGGAGGCCGTCAGGGACATCCTCGGAGATGTCGACGGCATCCCGATGGCATTGATCGCCGTGGGTGTCCCGGACGAATCGCCGGCGTGCAGGGGATATTACGAACCGGGAAAGGTCAGGTTCGTCCGAGGGGATCTCAGACCACCGTGTCGGTGACCTGTTCCGTGGCGATCGGGGAGGTCCGTCACGGATTGCCGGTACGGGGGCTTCATACGTTTTCTCAGCACCGGCAGGGCGCGCAGCGCTCCAGTGGATCCTGCCCCTGGAGATACGACCCATGGCCTCTGCCGGTTTCGGGTTCGCTATATATACTCGGGATCCCGACTGGATTGGCTGAAGATGATTGGACCAAGTTTGTGCAGACATTAAATAGAACTGCTGGATGCGTAATTCGATAGTCGGCGTTTAGATTGGGTGTGAAGTGAACCTCAACCGACAGTAGGATGTGATGAGATATGGACACAGGCGATATGCTCGAACCGAAAGGAGGGAGGGATCGCACATCCGCCTCCTGCCCTTTCCAGGGAAGGAGCGAGCGGAGAGGGGGCGAAGAGCCCCGCCAACTCCGCCGGCGTGGTCTGCTGATAACGGCATCGGTTCTGGCGCTTTTGATCGTCGGATGCTCGCTGTTCACCGTGATGACCGAGGTGCCGGATTCCGATGGCGCAGTAGAGTTCTCGGTAGACGGCATAAGCTATTTCGTCGCGGACGAAACCTCCAAGGAAGCAAGGGTCATCGGAGGCAGTGGGCCGGCACTGATAATACCGGCGACCGTCGAGTACGGCGGCGTCCAATACAAGGTCACAACGTTAGACCCCCTGAATCTCCGTGAAAAGACGCACATAACCTCTATCACCGCCCCCGATTCGATAACGTCCATACCCGATATGGCGTTCATCCGTTGCACGAATCTGCAAAGTATCGATTTCCCGGGCGTTGTCACGATAAAGGATCAAGCATTCTTCGGGTGCACGAGCTTGCAGAATATCCATCTCCCGAAGGTTGTAACGATAGGACAGAAGGCGTTCGAGGGGTGCACGGGCCTGACGTCCGTCCCATTCCCGGATTCGGTGACATTCATAGGCGATCGCGCGTTCGCGCAATGTACCGGACTGACCTCCCTCACCATTCACGGTTCGGGAACATCCCTGGGCAAGAATGCGTTCATCGATTGCAAGAACATAAAGACTCTCGATTTCCAGGGCGTCGCGTCCATCGGATACGGAGCCTTCAACTTCTGCACCGGCTTAGGAGATATAACCATCCCGGACGTCAAATCGATATGTGATTTCGCCTTCGAAAGATGCTATAACCTGAACACTTTCACCGTCCTCGGTTCGGAGACCTCCATAGGAACAAGAGCGTTCGACATGTGCGTGAACTTGAAGAGTGCCGATCTCCAGGGGGTCACATCCATCGGGATGTCGGCATTCGCCAACTGCCGCAGCTTGCACACCATAAATATCTCGGACGCCAAAACGATAGAAAGCTACGCATTCGAAAACTGTGGAAACCTGAAATCTGTCGTCATTCCAGATTCGGCGACGTTAGGTATGAAGACATTCGGGTCCTGCACATCGATCCAGAGCATCAGCTTCGGGAAGGACATATCTGCCAAATTTGCAAAGATATGGGCGATTCCGATCACTGATGCCTTCGACGTGAAATCCTTTGTGGACGAGAGCGGCAACCAGCTGAATGCATCCGATATGAGCCAATTCCAAGGCCGGACATTCACAGGTACGATGGAGAAGATGGTCAGAGTAGCGGACTCCGCCGTCGCCACCAATATCGGCTCGACCGTGAAGGACGGCTACATCTTCATAGGATGGAACGACGGGACCAAGATGCTCAAATCCAGCGATAAGATCGTCCTGAGCGAGAGCATCACCCTGTCGGCTGTTTGGGAGGCCGTCAAACCGATGGTCCCGAGCGGGGATACCGCACCGAATGTCCCGGGCAAGAACCTCTGACCGACAAACAGGTGAAGGCCCTATCGTCATAACCACATGCAAGCACCATGCCGACGACGATATGATGCCGTCGTTCGGATAATCGAGAGGAGGTCGGCGTTTGATTCGCCGACCATCCTCTCACATCACGGCGCATACCGTTCGGTACGCGGCGGTTCGAACTCCTTACTCGTGTCTCGTCCCAACCTTCGGAGGGGAGATATAAGCCCCGTTCAACGAGCCGTTTCCGGTTCATGTCCCATTATGCGGGGTGGATCCTGACCGCCCTCCAGTAGGGTGGCATCCCGGCAGCTATCAAGCCTTGTTCTTCTCAGCTTCGGGGATGGGACACTCAAGACCTTTGCTTAACGGCGGGATGGGTCACAGAGGTCGCTAGCATGCCGAATTTCCGCTTTGTGCGGTAATGGGTTTCCGCGGTCCCGGAGGCCGTCAGGGACTTCCTCGGAGATGTCGACGGGATCCCGATGGCATCGATCGCCGCGGGTGTCCCGGACGAATCGCCCGCTCGCAGGGGATATTATGGGCGGGGGAAGGTGACATTCGTTTGAGGTGAATCATAAACATCATCAAAAAGTGCATCTTAAAGATATTTTAAATTGAATCTGAGGCTAGGTGACCAAGGAGTTGGCGCACCTATCGGGCGGGGACAGGTCATCCCCGCGTTTCACGACTCTGAGGCCAAGC
>CAVIUM010000039.1:0-16749 GCA_963645865.1 Lachnospiraceae bacterium | reverse complement strand
CTTCATTTTTTTCTAAAAGGTGAGCTGCGTGCAGTCCCGCAATCCGATGACGGATACTCCGGGGTGGTCCGGCACCATTCACCCATCCCGGATCTTTCTGGCCGTTTCAACGAACGCGGCCATCTTCGAGGGGTCCTTGACCCCTCCCGTCTCCACCCCGGAGGACACGTCCACGCCTTCGGGGGAGAGCTTCTCCACGGCCTCGCCCACGTTCTCGGGGTTCAGGCCTCCAGACAGGATGTACGGGAACCGGACGTCCTCGAGGAGGGACCAGTCGAAGGTCCTCCCGGAACCCGCGCCGGCATCCAAGAGGATGTAATCGGCCTCGCAGGAGGCCGCCTTCTCGATGTCATCCTTCGATCTCACCACGAAGGCCTCGATGATCGGGACTCCCAGGTCGGCTATCCTCCGATGGTATCCGGGGTCGTCGTTTCCGTGGATCTGCACCATGCCGACGGTGCCGTCGTCCACCAGGCATCCTATCAGGGAAGGGTCGCGGTCGACGGTAACGGCGACCGTCACGATGGACGGATCGAGGATCTCCCGCATATCACGCGCTGCATCGGGGGAGACGCAGCGTCTGCTCCCCTCGTGGAGGACGAAGCCGGCCCAATCCGGCTTCGCCTTATTGGCGTGGGAGGCATCCGTCCCGGACATCAGTCCGCATATCTTGACGATCATGCTCTCATCGACTCCATCAGGAGCCTCCTGTCGGGGGCGCGCATGAACGTCTCCCCCACGAGGACCGCATCGAATCCGGCGTCCGAGAGCATGCGGATGTCCTCCGGTGAGGAGATGCCGCTCTCCGACACCGCGACGACCGAATCGGGTATCGCGTCCCTGAGCCTCAGGCTGTTGCCTATATCCACCTGGAACGTGGCGAGGTCGCGGTTGTTGATCCCGATGATCTCCGCCCCCGATGCGACGGCGCGCTCCGCTTCCGTCCTGTCATGGACCTCCACCAGAGCGTCCATCCCCATGGATTCGGCCAGCTCCCTGTAGTTCTCCAGCTGCCTGTCGTTGAGGACCGACGCTATCAGCAGTATCGCCGACGCCCCGATCTCCTTCGCGCGGTAGATCTGGTACTCGTCGATGATGAAGTCCTTCCTCAGGACCGGGATGGATACGGTGTCCGCGATGTCCTCCAGGTACTCGTCCCTCCCTTTGAAGAAGTGGGGCTCGGTGAGCACGGATATGGCCGATGCTCCGATGGACTCGTACTCCATGGCGATCTCCCTGTACGGGAAATCGGCGGCGATCATCCCTTTGGAAGGCGAAGCCCGCTTGACCTCGCAGATGAAGGACATCCCGGGGGCGCTCAGCGCCCTGGCGAAGGGGAAGCCGGTGCGCCTGGGGCGCACCCTGCTTGCCTCGATGACCTCCGGGAACGGGCGCACCGTCCGTTCGAACATCACCCTGCGGCGGGTGTCCTCGACGATGTCATCCAGAACGGTCGGCATGCGCTTCCCCCGTCATCCTCACGAACATGTCGAGGCGGCGGAGCGCCTCGCCAGAGTCTATCGCGTTCGCGGCCATCTCGATGCCCTCGGCGATGGTCCCCGCCTTCCCGGCGGTGTACAGTCCGGCGCCGGCGTTCATCAGCACGGCGTCCCTCCTGGGGCCCCTGCTCCCCGATAGGATGGAACGGGTTATGGCGGCGTTCTCCTCCGGACCCCCTCCGACGAGGGAATCCCTCGGGCTCCTCTCGAACCCGAACTCCTCCGGGGACAGGACGTACTTCTCGAACGACCCGTGCCTGACCTCGCAGCAGGAGGTCTCGTCGCAGACGGTGATCTCGTCCATGCCGTCCCTCCCGTGGACCACCAGCGCGTTGTGCACGCCCATGCGGTCGAGCACGCGCGCGACGGTGTCCACCAGCTCCTCGGAGTACACCCCGGTGAACTGGTTGCCCGCGAACGCGGGGTTGGTGAGCGGACCGAGGATGTTGAACACGGTCCTGAATCCGAGCTCCTTCCTGACGGGGGCCACGTACCTCATGCTGGTGTGGTACTTCTGGGCGAACATGAACGCGAACCCGCATCCGTCGAGGATCCTGGCGGAGTCCTCGGGCTCGATGTCCAGGTAGGCTCCCAGAGCCTCCAGGACGTCCGCCGCCCCCGACTTGCTGCTCATGGCCCTGTTCCCGTGCTTCGCCACGGGGACGCCGCAGGCGGCGATGGCGAACGCCGATGTGGTGGAGATGTTGAACGTGCCCGTCATGTCCCCGCCGGTGCCCACGATCTCCAAAGCGTCCGTATGGTCCCCGGGCAGCCTGAGGGCGTGGGCCCTCATCTCCGATGCGCTGGCGGCGATCTCCTCGACCGTCTCGCCCTTCACTTCCAATGCGGTGAGGTACGAGGCCATCAGGACCTGCGAGCACTCTCCGCTCATCATGGAGTCCATCGCATCCCTCGCCTCGTCGTATCCCAGGTCCTCACCGGACAGCAGCTTCCTCACAGCTCCGCTGACAGCGTTCATATCCTGACCTCCATGAAATTGCGGATGATCGCCGGACCTTCCGGCGTCAAGATGGATTCGGGGTGGAACTGGAGTCCGAACACCCCGTTCTTACTGTCCTCCACGGACATGACCTCCCCGTCGTCGGCGACCGAGGTGATCCTCAGGTCGGACGGGAGGGTGGACGGGTCCACGGCGAGGGAGTGGTACCTCCCGACCTGCGCGGAATCCCCGAGTCCTCTGAAAAGAGCGGAGCTCTTCAGCTCCGCGACCGATGTCTTCCCGTGCATGAGCCTGCGGGCGTATCCGACGGTGGCGCCGTAGGCCTCGCAGATCGCCTGATGGCCCAGGCATACCCCCAGCACGGGCACCTTCCCGCGTGCCGCGATTATCAGGTCCTCGCAGATCCCCGCGTCGGCGGGCCTGCCGGGTCCGGGGGACAGGACGATCCTGTCGGGATGGGATTCCAATATCTCCTCCACGGAGACGGCGTCGTTCCTCACGACCCTGACATCGTCCATCGAGCCGAGCAGCTGGTACAGGTTGTACGAGAAGCTGTCGTAGTTGTCCACGAGCACGGTGGTCATTCCAATCCCCCCGATGCGCGCTCGACGGCTTCCACGACCGCCTTCGCCTTGTTGATGCACTCGCGGTACTCGTTCTCCGGCACGGAATCCGCTACGATCCCCGCCCCGGACCTCACGAACACCTTGCCGTTCTTGCGGTAGGCTATCCTGATCCCGATGCAGACGTCCATGTTCCCGGCGAGGTCGACGTACCCGATCGCACCGCCGTAGATGCCGCGCTTGCAATCCTCCAGGTCGTCGATTATCCTGCACGCCGAGAGCTTCGGAGCTCCGGAGAGCGTGCCTGCGGGGAGTACGGATTCTATGGCATCCATGGCGTCCATGCCCTCGCCGATCCTCGATCTCACGGCGGAGCCGATGTGCATGACGTGGGAGAACCTCTCGATCTCCATGTACCGCTCCACCTCGACGGAACCGATCTCGGACACGTGGCCCAGGTCGTTCCTCCCGAGGTCGACGAGCATGTTGTGCTCGGCGAGCTCCTTCTCGTCGGAGAGGAGCTCCTGTTCGAGCTCCCTGTCCTCCTCGTCCGTCCTCCCGCGGGGTCTCGTCCCCGCGAGGGGGAAGGTGCGGAGCACCCCGTCCTTCAGCTTCACCAGCGTTTCGGGGGAAGCGCCGGCGACCTCCACGTCGGTGCCGGACAGGTAGAACATGTACGGTGACGGGTTGGTCGTGCGGAGCACGCGGTACACGTCCAGGAGGCTGCCTTCGAAGCCGGCCTCCAGCCTGTTGGACAGGACCACCTGGAAGATGTCGCCCTCGCGGATGCGCTCCTTCCCCTGCTCGACCATGCGGCAGTAGCGCTCCTCGGAATGCATGGGCTTGAACGGGGACAGGAGATGCGCCCCCGGGTCCTCGGCGCGGGGACCGTTCCTGATGATGTCCACGATCCTGTCGATCTCGTCGCACGCCTGACCGTATGTCCTGTCGCGTCCCGCATGGACGATGACGGTGATGGTCTGGCGGAGGTTGTCGAAGGCGATGACCTTGTCGAAGAGCATCAGGTCGGCGTCCTTGAAGCCCTCGTCGTCCTCGGCGCGGAGGTCCAGCGACGGCTCGGCGTATTTGATGTAATCGTAGGAGAAGTAGCCCACGAGGCCGCCGGAGAACGGAGGGAGACCCTCCATGCGGGGGATCCTGCGCTCCGCGAGGATCCTCCTGATCTCTCCGGAGGGGTCGTCGGTGCGGAATGTGCGGTCTTCGCCGTTCTCGGTGACGGTGACGTTCCCATCGGAGCATGCGAACCCCAGCGCCGGCTCGAAGCCGAGGAAGGTGTACCTCCCCCTGCGCTCCCTGTCCTCCATGCTCTCCAGTATGAAGCAGTGGTCGTCCACCGCCAGGAGGGCCGAGAGCACCTCTATGGGGGTGCGGACGTCGGACAGGATCTCGCGGGTCACCGGAACCGAACCGTACCCGGTCAGCAGGCCTTGGACCTCTTCTTCGCTCGGGCTGTGCATGAGCATCATCTCTTTCTGACCGCCCATGACCCATTTGGTATATAATGTATTCTTTTGCGTAGTAATGTATAATTTTATTCATCGAACAGCTGAAATTGCTGAACAAGTGGGTTGGATTGAACAGCCTTATGTGGCTAACGTTTATCATGAAGCAACGGTATATGGGTGCGATGAAGCAGATAGACAGGGGCGGGTTGTCTTTCCCGCAGCTTCGCGAGCAGAACAAGTACTATGTTGACAAGACCATGCTCGTAGCCGATATCCTGAGCGAGGGGGACAGCAACGTCTATCTGTTCACACGTCCCCGTAGGTTCGGGAAGACCACGAACCTTTCCATGTTGGATGCGTTCTTCAATATGGAATACAAGGGAAACACATGGTTCGACGGGCTGGAGATCTCGAATCATCCGGAGTTCGAGAGGTACAAGAATGCCTTCCCTGTCGTATACATCGATTTGAAGGACTCGTATTCGGTAAGCGAGGATGAATTCGTCGACCGTATCAAAGAAACGGTATCGCGCGCATTCCTGAAGCATGACTATCTCTTGGATTCCGGAATATTGAAGCCGGTCGAGGTCGAATCGTTCCAGAATGCAATCAATAAAACTACCGGGAAGAGTTACATCCGCGACAGCATTCCTCTTCTTTGCCGTCTTCTGATGCGTTATCACGGTAAAGGTGTCATAATCCTCGTCGATGAGTACGATCGTGCCGTGTCCGATGTTTTCGGACAGGAATGCCATGAGCCAATTCTCAGGGTGCTCAGCAATTTCCTCGGTGCCGCACTGAAGACGAATGAAGGTTTGCAGATGGCGTACGTCACCGGTATAACGCAGATTGCAGAGGAGAGCATATTCTCCGGACTGAACAATCTCTCGGTGAACAACGTGATGACGCTCACATCCGAGGAGAGGTTTGGTTTCACGGAGGATGACGTCAAGGAAGTCCTGAGGTACTACGGTGCTGAGGAAAAGTTCCCGGAAGCCAAGAGATGGTACGACGGGTATCGGTTCGGCAACGTGGAGGTGTACAACCCTTTCAGCATAATGAGCTACGTGTCGAAGAAATGCCAGCCCGAGAGTTATTGGGCCAATACGAGTTCCAATAACGTAATGGAGTGGATGTTGGGGAGGATCGAGGACAGAAACTTCCAGAAAATGCTCGATCTAGTCGACGGGAGGGCCGTCAGGTCGGAGATCAACACTTCGCTAGTGTACTCCAAGCTAGGAAAGGACGACACGGCCCTCTTCAGTCTGATGGTATTCTCCGGATATCTGAAGGCTGTTCCCGCCGGGAGGACGAAGTACAAACTGTCGGTTCCCAATAAGGAGATCAAGGGTATAGTCGAAGGAATGATCAAAGGAATGAATCCCATCGATGACGGTGTGTTCGCAGAGTTCAATCGTGCGGTTCTGGATTGCGATGCCGATAAGATGGCCCACCGGTTGCAGTCGATCCTGCTGAGTGGCAGTTACGATAACCTCTACATAGAGAACGCGTACGGTCTGATACTCATGACCGTCATGCACTCCCTTGCGAAGAAGTACGAGGTGAAGACCGAGTACGAATCTGGCAACGGACGTACGGACATAATCATGAGGCCGAGGCGCGAGGGAACCGTTCCCATGATATTCGAATTGAAAAAGGTCGATTCTATCGAGGAGCTCGATGCGGGTCTCGCGGAAGCCATCGATCAGATCCATGACCGGAGATACTATCTGGGCATGCCGGGGAGGGTCATCTTGGTAGGTATGGCATTCTGCAAGAAGGTCCCGAAGGTTCATATCGATGTCATCGACAACGGGCCAGAGGGTTTCTCCTATCACCATGACAGCGCCCGATCCTGGGAAGCACTTAAGCACGCGAGCGGATAACGGGTGCAGACGGGCCGAGGGCCCGGACGGTGAATCAGATGAGCATGTGCGACCGGCGCAACCTGTCCATGGTCATGGACCTGTACGAACTCACGATGTCGAACGGATACTTCCTGGAATCCAGGCACGGCGACCTCGCCACCTTCGACGTCTTCTTCAGGAAGGTCCCGGACAACGGTGGGTACGCCATCTTCGCCGGTCTGGAGCAGATCGTCGAGTACATCGAGGACATGCACTTCGAGGACGACGACATCGAGTACCTCCGCTCCCTGGACCTCTTCGACGAGCGCTTCCTGGAGTTCCTGAAGGGATACAGGTTCCGCGGGGACGTGTGGGCGTTCGAGGAGGGCACCATCATATTCCCGGGCGAGCCGGTGATCAAGGTCACCGCACCCCTCATCGACGCGCAGATGGCCGAGACCGCCATACTCGCGCAGTTCAACCACCAGTCTCTCATCGCCACCAAGGCGTCCCGTATAGTCCGTGCGGCCAGGGGACGCGCCGTATCCGATTTCGGCGCCCGCAGGGCCCACAACATGGACGCCGCCGTCTACGGTGCAAGGGCGGCGTACATCGGCGGAGCGGTGGGGAGCGCCACCGTCCTCGCGGGGAAGTATTTCGGCATCCCGATCAGCGGGACCATGGCCCACAGCTGGGTGATGTACCACGATTCGGAGTTCGAGGCGTTCGAGAGATACGCACGCATCTATCCGGATGAGACCGTCCTGCTCGTCGACACCTACGACGTCCTGAGGTCCGGCACGCCCAACGCCATCCGCTGCGCCAAGGAGGTCCTGGAGCCGATGGGCAAGAGGCTCAAGGGCGTCCGTCTGGATTCCGGCGACCTCGCGTATCTGACCAAGGAGGTCAGGAGGATGCTGGACGAGGCGGGTCTGCAGGATTGTAAAGTCATAGCGTCCAACAGCCTCGACGAGTACTCCATCGCATCGATCATCGACCAGGGCGGGTGCATAGACGCCTTCGGGGTCGGTGAACGTCTGATCACATCCAAGAGCGACCCGGTCTTCGGCGGGGTGTACAAGATCTCCGCCGTGGAGAAGGACGGCGTCGTCGTCCCGAAGATCAAGGTCTCCGAGGCGGTCGACAAGATCACGAACCCCGGCAGGAAGAGCGTCCACCGCATCTACGATGCGACGGGCCACGCCGTCGCCGATCTCATAGCCGGCGAGGACGAGGTCGTCGACCTCTCCGAGCCGTACAGGTGCGTCGACACGCTGCGCCCCTGGAAGAAGGTCGTCCTGACCGGATGCACCTCCAAACCCCTCCTGAAGAAGGTCATATCCGATGGGAAGCGCTGCTGCGAGCTTAAGCCCCTGGAGGAGATCCGCGCGTACGTCCGTTATCAGTTGGACAACGAGATATGGGAGGAGGAGCAGAGGTTCGAGAACCCGCACATCCACCATATGGACATGTCCCCCTCGTACTACGAGCAGAAGATGGACCTTCTGAGGCGGAGCCAGGAGTTCGAGTGACGTTTCGACAAGCTGGAAAAACCGGGTTTTTAAACCTGTGTTAAGTCGGAAAAAGTGTGAAAATCAACACCTGTTAAGTCGGAAAAACCGGGTTTTTAAATGCCTGTTAACTTGGAAAAAGTGTAAATAAGCACATGGCGTCCTCACTTCATGGACAAGGTCTTCGAGCGCAAGATAGAGAAGAGGATCCTCGACTACTTCTCGGCGGACGACGCCCCGATCCTCCTGATCGAGGGCGTGAGGCAGTGCGGGAAGACCCACATCGTGGAGCGTCTGGGGACACAGCGCTACGCCCACTTCGTCAGGGTCAACATGGTAGAGGACAAGCAGGGCCCCAGGATGTTCGAGAACGTCAGGACCGTCGAGGACCTCTATTTCACGGTCCAGGCCGCGGCCGGGAAGGAGCTCGGGACGTACGGGGACACCCTGGTCTTCCTGGACGGGATACAGGAGTACCGCGATCTGCTGACCCTGCTGAAGTTCCTGAGGGCCGACCGCCGCTACAAGTTCATCGCCAGCGGATCGCTGCTGGGGGTGGAGCTTAGGAGGACCCCTTCGATCCCGATAGGGAGCATCGACATCGTCCGCATGTATCCCATGGACTTCGAGGAGTTCCTCTGGGCCAACGGGATCCAGAAGTCCCTCGTCTCGGAGGTCAGGAGGCAGGTGACGGAGGAGACCGGGATCACCGACGGCGTCCACAAGAGGTTCATGGACCTGTTCAGGGACTATCTCATCTGCGGGGGCCTCCCGTATTGCGTGAACGAGTTCCTGGAGAAGAGGGACATCGTGGCCCTCAGGGACGCCCAGACCCTCATCCTCGAATTGTACGGGGACGACGCGTCCAAGTACGACGAGGACAACAGGCTGCACACCAAGGCGATATTCGATCTGATCCCGTCCAATATCGAGAACAAGAGGAAGAGGATCTTCGTCAGGGACATCGAGGACAGGGAGGATGCCAGGTTCTCGGACTATGCTGACGATTTCGACTGCCTGGTGGATTCCGGTGTCGTACTCCGGACGATATGTTGCAGCAACCCCGTGTTCCCGCTGATCCAATCCGCCAAGCGCAACCTGCTGAAGCTGTACATGGCCGATGTGGGGCTGCTGACCGGCACCCTCTACGGATACAACGTGAGGGCTCTGAGGGACGACGTCAGGAGCATCAACCTCGGGGCGGTCTACGAATGCTACGCCGCGACGCAGCTCGCGGCGAACGGACAGCCGCTGTACTACACTGACAACAAGAGGCTCGGCGAGGTCGACTTCATCATAGACGATCTCACCGGGCAGTCTACCATGGCGATAGAGGTGGAATCGGGGAAGCCGCCGACGAAGCGGAAGGTCCTGGACAAGCTGATGGCATCCGACTGCCGTCCGGGATCGGCGATCGTCCTGTCCAATTCGGGGGAGGTCCGCAGGGAGGGCGATATCCTCCGTCTCCCCATCTACGCCCTGATGTTCATCGATCCGAGCATGACGTCGACGAAGAAGCGCAGGCGATGCTCGGTCGCAGCATCCCGGCCTGTAGTCGACCTCCGTCGGCTGACCGCATCTGAACCTGACGATGTTGTTGAACAGCTCGTCCAGGATGTACCTGCACCCCCTGGTCCCGACCAGGCATCTCCCCATGAGGTCCATGTGCCTCCCGCGGGGGATGCGGATCTCCACGTACGACGTGGGCGTGACGGACAGTCTGCCCTCCAGAGCCTTCATGCCGTCGCAGAACACCGCCTCGACCTCCCCTCTGGTCCCCTCCAGGGCATCGGAGAAGCCGAGCCCTTCCAGATAGGACGAGATCTCCTCGGAATAGGCATCGTCGGTCATCGCGATGCGCCTCGGGGCCATGCCGAAGGTCCCCACCATCCACCTGATCAGCGGATACAGGGTCGACGAATCGCCTTCGGCGACGAATCCCTTGGCGTGGAGCCCCAGCGGGGCCCTGTCGAAGTTCATCAGAACCGCTCTCACGGCCTGTTCCTCCGCATCTATGCGATTCAGGGACGGCGCAGGGTCGACATCCAGCGCTTCAGCGATCTCCTCCACGAAGCTCCTCATGGCGCCGTATCCGATCGGCGCTCCGGCGGACGGTCTGAGGGAAGGCGTGCCGAACCTCTTCCCGAGCATATCGGCGGTCTTCGAGCAGTATTCGGGGCGGACCATGACGTTCAGCCTCGCCGATCCGATGGATTGGATCTCCTCCGCCGACGGCAGGCATCCCGGGATGCAGTTCACCCTGACGCCCATGGGGGCCAGAAGATCGCGGAGCTCCTCGGCGCCCGCCTCCCATCCGGGGTCGGCGATGCCGTATCCGAGCAGATTGACTCCGTCCTCCTCCCCCTGAGGGATGTCGGCGGAACGCAGCAGGGCGCACATCGCCGTATCGTATCCTTCGGCGAATCCCATGCCCGAAAGGTCGGCATCGAGCATGACCGGGTCGTGTCCCTCCACCCCGGTCAATCCGGAGTAGTCGGTGCATACCAGCGAGGCTCCCAGGGTGTCGACAAGCAGGGTCCTTCTCCCGGTGACGCCCGAAACGGATCCGATCCCCTCGGAGACCTTCTGCGCCGTCCCGAACACGATGTCGTCGTTGTTCAGGTACGTGCACGGCAGTCTGGACTGCCTGCTGAAGTACTTGGATTGGCAGCATGCCCTGTCCTCCTTCCTGTAGGTGGGGATGAGGTCGTGCACCATGATCTGCGAGCGGGACCTGCATCCGCCGGCCCCGTTGATCATCGTGTCCGTCATGCCGAGGGATTCCGATGCGACGACCGCCCCCAGCAGTCCGTCCGGTTCGAGGTTCACAGTCCCGCCTCCCATGTGCCGGCGGGTATGCGCAGGCAGTCGGCCAGCGTGCGGGACCATTCGATGGCCCCGTCTATGCCGTAGGTCCTGGCGCCGAGGGGCGCCCATCTGAACCCCGCGCGCGAGACGCGGTCGGGGTCGTTGGTCACCACGAGTTCGATCCCCTCCTCCACGACCATCCTCTTCAGGTCGCACATGCCGACCCCTTCGGTCACCTCCACATCCCCGTAGTCGGGGATGCGGACGTTGTGGTCTATGACGAAGCCGTTGGCGAACATCACCGCGCGGACGTCGATCCCTAGGGCTTTCATCGTGTCGACCTCCCACTTCAGGTCCCTGACCATGATGCAGTAGATCACGGCCTTCCGGCCCTTCAATATCGGGATCGCTTCAGAGATCCCGTCCTCGAACTCCCTGCGCAGGGCCTCCTCGGCGGGACCGGCCAGCGGGGCCAGTTCCGGAGCGTACTCAGTGAGCCTCCTGATCCAATCGAGGCTCTCCTCCAGTCCGACCGGGACGTCGAGCTCCAGCGCCCTCCTGCGTCCGGTGGACTCCGCTATCCTGTCGCAGATCCTCGAGTTCAGCTTGGCGTATCCCAGCTGTATGTCGTATTCGGCGGAGCGGAAATCCTCCACCTGGGCCATGGTGCAGAAATCGACGAACCTGAAGCGCACCCTCAATCCGAGCTTGGACAGGATCCTGTCTAGGGCCCTGGCGTTCGGCTCCCTCCCGACGGCGTAGAACCATCTGGCGATGAGGTTGACCGTCCCCTTCTCGATCCCGCGCGGTTGCATCCTCGATATGAGGGCGTCGATGAACCCGAACGTCCCTCCGAACTTGCTGCCGAGGAACGTCTCATCGGCGGCGACGGGGATGACGTCCACGGAGTGCTTCTCCGACAGATGCCTGGCGGCGAGCGTCAGGTCGGTCCCCATGATCTCCGAGGAGCAGGTGGGGATGAGGAACATGTGCTGATATCCGTCCGATTTCGCCCGGATGACCGCATCCTCGATGAGCTCGCCGGAATCCCGGAAGGCGCCGTCGGCGTCCAGATTCGTGCTGTAGATGCCGGGTTGGAACATCCTCCCGCCCCTTTCCGACGAGCCGTACACGACGCGCCTCCTGAACGCCAGCTCCATGAGGTACGCGCAGTTCCTCGGTCCGTGGAGGATGGCGGCTGCATCGGTAATCTTCATCGCGCCGTCGGCCGCCCCGTGGGAGGTGCAGGCGGGCATGACGAACTCGCCGACGTAGGACAGGTTCCTCTCGGAGTCGAAGCCGTCGAAGGTGCACCTCCTGTATCTGACGTCGCCGCCGTCCCGTCTTATCGGCCTCCCGGCGGCCAGGTCGGTCATCGCATCCTCCGACAGGGGCTTCGGGACATGCAGCTCCGGTCCGGAGCGAACCAGGTCCGCCAGCCTCCCGAGGATGGCGGCCTCCTCGGATCCCGGGAACAGGGACGACATCACGTCCCCCTCGGATTCCGCCTCGGTGAACAGATGCGAACGGGGTATATCGCACACTACGGGGAGGCCGACGGCCTCCGCGAAGCGTCTCACGGGGATCTCCTCGCCCGGGTCGCCCCTGCGGTTGAATATCAGGCCCATGACGCATCCCCCGGGGTTGATGTTAGCGAGTCCCCTCAGGATGTTGTTCGCCGCGAACAGCGACATGAACTCCCCGGATGTGACTATGAGCACGGCATCGCAGTTCCCGGCCCTGACCGGTATGGAGAATCCCCCGCACACCACATCCCCCAGAACATCGCACACGCGGTAGTCGGCATCGACGTCGGCGATCCTCGAGAAGAGCATCTCCATGCCCTTGCCGGCGCATCCCCTCCCCGGTTCCGCACCGCCGCATTCGACGCAGAGGATGCCGTCCGTCCCTTCGCAGACCGGGTCGGCCGAGGTGTCCGACGAGAACGTCCTGATGCTCCTGCCCCCGGTGAGCAGTCTCGTGGAATCGTGCTTCGGGTCGCATCCGACGTGGAGCACGCTGCTCCCGTCCGCGGACAGGAGGTATGAGAGATTGGCCGACACGGTGGATTTGCCTATCCCACCCTTCCCGTAGACTGCGAGGCGATACACGCCGGAGCATTATTCTGGATGTATAATCCAATGTCGGTGGATATAATATACCGGGGCCCTCCGACAAGGTTAATTCTGGGATGGGAATCATCCAGACCCATAATAGGGGTGTATTGGGGACGATTCTCAGATATCTGCGCGGGAGGGACTGGCTGATGGTGGCGTGCTGCGTCATCCTCATCGTGTGCCAGGTCTACCTCGATCTGAGGATCCCGGAGTACATGTCCGAGATCACCTACCACCTCCAGGTCGGCGATGCGACGGATGTGGTCGTGAGATGCGGGCGCAACATGCTCGCATGCGCGTTCATCAGCCTCGGACTGGCGATATGCACCTCCGTCCTGGCGTCCCGCGTGGCGAGTGCGCTGTGCCGCACCCTCAGAGAGCTGCAGTTCCGCAGGATCCAGACGTGGTCCAGGCAGGATCTCGACTCCTTCTCGGTCGCATCCCTCATCACCCGCTCGACCAACGACGTCTACCAGATGCAGCAGTTCATCGGGCGCGCCATCAACATGGTGATCAAGGCCCCGATCTTGGCCATCTGGGCGGTGTTCAAGATCACGTCCAGCGCCTTCGAGTGGACGGCCGTGACGGCCGTGGCGATGGTGATCCTCCTGGTCGCGATGATGCTCATCATGTGGCGTGGGGTCCCGTACATCAGGAAGATGCAGTGGTTCGTCGACGCCGTCAACGCCGAGACCCGCGAGGAGCTGGAGGGCATGAGGACCATCCGCGCCTACAACGCGGAGCAGAGGACCATAGACGGGTTCGACAAGTCGTCCGATGATCTGAGGGACAACGCCGTGAAGGCGGTCCGCATCATGTCCGCGCTCCATCCATTCGCGTCGTCCATGATGAGCTTCCTGACCATGGCCATCTACTGGGTGGGAGCGGCCGTCATCAATTCTGCATCGGGGGACATGGACCGTCAGATGCTCCTGTTCTCCGACATGATCGTCTTCACCTCGTACGCCACGATGGTGCTGTCATCGGTCATGATGGCCACCGGCATCCTGAGGATGCTGCCGAACATCATCGTCTCCTCGAAGAGGATCGAGGAGGTCATCCTGCACGAATCCCCGATCAAGGACGGTCCCCTGAAGGCGTCCGACGCGTCGGATCCCGGGATGGTGTCCTTCGACCACGTCTCGTTCTCCTATCCGGGGACCGACGTGGAGGTTCTGCACGACGTGTCGTTCAGCGTCGGCAGGGGGGAGACGCTGGCGATAATCGGGCCGACGGCCAGCGGGAAGTCCACCATAATCAATCTCATAGCGCGTCTCTACGACGCATCATCCGGGACCGTGTCCGTCGGGGGATCCGATGTAAGGCAATATGCCGAGGACGAGCTCAGCTCGATGATAGGATACGTTCCGCAGACCGCCCTGGTGTTCACCGGCTCCATGAGGGACAACGTCTGCTACGGCGGCGCCGAGGGCACAGACGAGGAAGCGATGCGCGCCCTGCGCATAGCGCAGCTCGACGACCTGGTCCACAGGCTGCCGGAGGGGCTGGATTCCGATGTGTCGCAACACGGATGGAACCTGTCCGGGGGGCAGAAGCAGAGGCTCTCCATAGCCCGCGCGGTCCGCAAGGACCCTCCGATCTACCTGTTCGACGACACCTTCTCCGCACTGGACTCCAGGACGGACCGCGACCTGCGCTCCGCTCTGTCGAAGGAGACCGCCGGGTCCACCAAGATAATCGTGGCCCAGAGGGTGGGCACCATCCTGGACGCCGACAGGATAATAGTTCTCGAGAACGGGGCCGTCGTCGGCTCCGGGAAGCATTCCGAACTGATGGAATCGTGCGACCTCTACCGTGAGATCGCCATGTCGCAGCTGGAGGATTTCGATGACCGATCGCGAGCGCGGAGTGAGGGCGCCCCCGAAGGGACCGTCGTGGACCCGCGGCGAGGACAAGCCCAGGAGCCTGACGGGCGCGATGAGGTCCCTGATAGTCTACATGGGCAGGGAGCGCCGCGCCGTGGCGCTCGGCATGGTCCTCAGTCTCATAGGGACACTGCTGGCGCTGATCGGCCCCCAGTTCCTGGAGGCCATGACCGACGGGATCTCGGACGCCATCTCGTCCGGATCGCCGATCGACATGGGCTGGATCGCCGGGATCGGGTTCACGCTCTTCACGGTCTACGCCCTGAGCCTCCTGTTCAACTTCGGCGAGTCGTACATCATCGGCGCCGCATCCGAGCGCATAGGCGACAGGATGCGCAAGGACCTCTCGCGCAAGTTCACCCGCCTGCCGTCGTCGTACCTGGAATCCCATCAGATCGGGGATTCCATGAGCCGCGTCACCAACGACACGGACACCGTGAGGAAGGGTGCGGCCGAGAGCATATCCTCGACGATCAACGCCATGTTCTCCATCGTCGGGGCCCTGGTGATGATGTTCTACACCGGGTGGGTGCTCGCGATATTCGCGGTGATCCCCACTTTGGTCGGCATGGCCGTGATCTACGTGGTCACGCACCGCAGTCAGAGGTTCTTCACGGCCCAGCAGAGGGACCTGGGCAGGATCAACTCCATCGTGGAGGAGGTCTACTACGGCCACGACATAGTCAAGACGTACAACAACTGGGGCCGCAGCAACGCCGAGTTCGACGGGGTGAACGAGGACCTGTTCCAATCGTCCTTCAGGGCCAGGGTCCTGACGAGCATGATGCCCCAGCTCATGGGGTTCATCGGGAATCTCGGATACGTCATAGTGTGCGTCGTCGGTTCCATACTGATCCTGGACGGCGGCATCTCCTACGGCGTGATCGCCGCGTTCATCGTTTACATCAAGATGTTCAACCAGCCCGTGGCGGAGATGGCCGACATCATCGCCAGGATGCAGTCCGTCGCATCGGCGTCGGAGCGCGTGTTCGCCTTCCTCGACCTCCCGGAGATGGATCCCGACCCCAGGCTGGACGGCTTCGTCCGCGCCGAGGGGAGGGTGGAGTTCAGGAACGTCCGGTTCGGATACCGCCCCGACATGGAGGTCATCCACGGATTCGACCTGGATGTGGAGCCCGGGTCGACCATAGCGATAGTCGGCCCCACCGGGGCCGGGAAGACAACCATGGTGAACCTCCTGATGCGCTTCTACGACCCGGATTCCGGGGAGATCCTGATAGACGGGATCCCCACGTCGAGGATGTCCAGGGCCCAGGTCAGGGAGCAGTTCTCCATGGTCCTCCAGGATTCGTGGATCTTCGAGGGCACGTTCCACGACAACATCGCATACACCACGCCGGGCGCCACCCGCGAGGATGTGGAGGAGGCATGCAGGACCGTCGGCATCGACGACTACATCCGCTCCCGTCCGGAGGGGTACGACACGGTCATCCGCGACGGGTCCGGGCTGTCGGTGGGCCAGAGGCAGCAGATCGCCATAGCACGTGCGATAGTCAAGGACGCGCCGATGATCATACTGGACGAGGCGACGAGCTCCGTCGACACCCGCACCGAGCGCAGGATCCAGCAGGCCATGGACAGGATGACCGACGGGCGCACGTCGTTCGTGATAGCGCACCGTCTGTCGACGATCAGGAACGCCGACAGGATACTGGTGATGGTCGGAGGCGAGATCGTCGAATCCGGGACGCACGAGGAGCTGCTGGCGTTGAACGGGCACTACAGGATGCTGCACGACGCCCAGTTCGAGGAGTCGGACCGAGGGCGATCGCAGACGGATCTTCTCCATCACGATGGTCGGTTCCTTGCCGTCGAACGCGATTCCGTACAGGATGGTCTCCCCTTCCAGGCCGAAGGCGTACCGGTTGTCATGGATCTGCCGCAATGCGCTCTGCGCGAGTTCCGTCATCGACATGTGCCTGTTGCTCTTGTTGCGGCGCTTGATCTCGATGAGTATGTTCGGTCCGGGTCCGGAGATCCGCTTCATGCGGATGTCGTAGTATCCGTTCCCGGCCTCGTGGTCAGCCAGGATCTCGTAGCTCCCGGATTCGGTGGCCACGAGACCGGCTA
>CAVIUM010000038.1:0-17660 GCA_963645865.1 Lachnospiraceae bacterium | reverse complement strand
GGCCATCCTCGAGAAATGCCCCGCCGCTCTGGAGCGTGTGAAAGCCTGAAACTCGTCAGGATGCGGTCCGAAGTTATCGCAGATTTCGGACCGCATATACCTCCCCTCGCACCAAAATGTGCAAATTTTCGCATTTTCCAAACCTTCAAACAATCGACCGATGGGCTACCCACTCTTTAATCGCCCATCTCAAACCTTTTAAATACCATCCCTCTTCATGGCCACCTCAAGAGTGATAACTATGGTCGATAACCAGCCGCTGGAGAGCCCAGACGCAGATGTCACGCGCGTCCGCCTGCCGAATATCAAGGAGAACGAGATGTTCGGGATAGCTGACCAGCTGCTCGGCGCTTCCAAGATCAAGGTCATGTGCGAAGACGGCGTCTCGCGCGTCGGACGCATCCCCGGGAAGATCAAGAAGAGGATGTGGATAAGGGAGGGCGACCTCCTGATCGTCTCCGTCTGGGACTTCCAGCCGGACAAATGCGACGTCCGCTTCAGATACACCCGCACGCAGGCCGTCAACCTGAGCAAGAGGGGCAAGGTTCCCAAGAACCTGGACATCTTCTGAAGCCCCATGACCTCCTACGAGGAGGCGTACGCGTACCTCGAGAGGCATGTGGACGCCCTGAAGACCAATAAGACCGGCGACGAGCGCCAGACCGATGCGGAGGTCTTCGACAGGAAGACCCTGCTGACGATCTACGACCTCATGACGTCGGGCTACATCGACGTCGTCCACTATCCCATATCGACCGGGAAGGAGGGCAACGTCTTCTACGCCACCGACGAGGACGGCGACGGGATGGCCCTGAAGATCTTCAGGACCTCCACGTCCACCTTCAAGAGGGTGGCCAGATACATCGAGGGGGACCCCAGGTTCAGGGGCGTCACCGGCAACAGGTGGCGCATGATCTACACCTGGGTCAACAAGGAGTTCAAGAACCTCGCCAGGTACGCCGAGGCCGGCATACCGGTGCCGGAGCCCATCACGTTCCAGCAGAACTGCCTCCTGATGGAGTTCATCGGCGACGAGAACGGACCCGCGCCCCAGCTCAAGGACGTCGTCCTCGAGGATCCCACGGAGACGTACGATGAGGTGATTTCCTTCATCATAGACGGATGGAAGGACGCGCACCTGGTCCACGGGGACCTCAGCGAATACAACATACTCGTGCAGGACGGACAGCCCATCATGATAGACGTCGGCCAGGCCATGACCACCGACAACTACAACGCGAAGGACCTTCTGGAGAGGGACATCCGCAACATAAACGCGTTCTTCAGGAAGAGGGGCGCGGACGTCATCGAGGATTCGGTCGTTTTCGAGGAGACCGTCAACGGGAAGGACGATGACGAAGAGGAGGAAGAGGAATGAGATCCATCAGGGTGCCCGCCGACAGGGTCGGGACGCTCATCGGCAAGAAGGGGGAGGTCAAGAACACCCTCCAGGAAATCTCCGGCATCAAGATCGACATCGACACGGAGGAAGGGGAGATCATCATCCACGACGACGTGGAGCTGGAGGACCCGCTCAAGGCGCTGCAGCTCATGGACGTCATCAAGGCCGTCGGAAGGGGCTTCAACCCGGACAAGGCCATGAGGCTCTTCGAGGACGACGAGTACCTCGAAGTGGTCGACCTCAAGGAGTTCGTCGGGGAGAGGTCCAATCAGATGAACAGGATCCGCGGGAGGCTCATCGGGAAGGACGGGAAGACCCGCCGCATCATCGAGGACCTCACCGGATGCGACATGGTGATCTACGGCAACACCGTGGGGCTCATCGGGAACTCCATCAGCCTGCCCGTCGCGAAGCATGCGGTGGAGCTCATCCTCCAGGGGAGCGAGCACGCCACCGTCTACCACTATCTGGAGAGCCAGCGTCCGCGCCTCAGGATCGCGGAGATGGGCTTCGACCTCTGAGGGATGACCATGGAGGACTGGATAGCCGAGAATATCGACAAAGCCCGCGCGCTCGCCTGCGAGGGCCTCTGCGACCGCTGCCTCGGACGCATGTTCGGGAAGATCGGGACCGGGATGACCAACGACCTCCGCGGCCGCATGATACGCGAGGCCCTGGAGGAATCCGGGGACGCCGTCCCCGCGCCCGAGATGTGCAGCCTCTGCGAGGGGCTGTTCGACCTCATGCCCAGGTTCGCCGAACTGGCGGCGGAGGCGATCAACGACGTCGAGTCGGAGAACTTCCTCATCGGGACCAAGGTCGAGCCTTCCATCGCCGAGAACGAGAAGGCCCTCTGGGAGAAGCACGGGCTGGAGAACGCCGAGGCCATCAAGGCGGAGCTCAACCGCGAGATCGGCAAGCTGGCACTGCCCATGATCCACCGCCCGGTGGAGTTCAAGAACCCCCAGGTCGTCGCCCTCGTGGACACCCGTTTCGGAGAGGTCGTCCTGGACATCGCGCCGCTGTTCATCGGCGGACGCTACAACAAGTTCAGCCGCGAGATCCCCCAGACCATCTGGCCCTGCAGGGAGTGCCACGGCAAGGGATGCCCGCACTGCCACGGCAAGGGGAAGATGTACGAGACGTCGGTGCAGGAGATCATCGGCGACATCGCCCTGGAGATGGCCGGCGGGAAGGAGCACTTCTTCCACGGCATGGGCAGGGAGGACATCGACGCCCGCATGCTCGGGGACGGGAGACCGTTCGTGCTGGAGATCAGCCAGCCCAAGAGGAGGTTCATCGACCTGGACGAGCTGGAGAAGCTGTCCAGCGAAGGGGGCCTCGCGGCATTCAATTCATTGCACTTCGTGCAGAGGGAAGCGGTCGAGAGATACAAGGGCGCGGCATCCGACAAGGTTTATCGCGTGCGCGTGAAGCCCGACGGCAAAGTTAATAAAGAGACAGTAGTTGACGTGGCCTTATCGTTCAAGGACGCCGATATAGATCAGAGGACTCCACGCCGCGTCGAGCACAGAAGGGCCGACCTGGTGAGACACAGGAGGATCCACTGGGTGACGGCGGATTCCTTCGACGAGGACGGATTCGACCTCGAACTCGAGACCGATTCCGGGACCTACGTGAAGGAGTTCGTGTCCGGGGACGACGGCCGTACGCAACCCAACTTCTCCGAGAGGCTGGGGACGCAGTGCGTCGTCGTCGCCCTCGACGTATTGGCGATTGACTATCACGAACCATGAGGGATTCACAATGCAGGCATCCAGAGGAACAAGGACAAAAACCCGCAACCTTCTGAGGAAGAAGCCGAGGGCACGCGGCCTGTCCCCGATCACCAAGGGACTCCAGACTTTCGAACCCGGAGACAAGGTCAACATCATCATCGACCCCAGCGTCCACAAGGGCATGCCCTTCTCCAGGTTCCACGGCCTCACCGGCGTCGTCATCGACTCCAGGGGAGAAGCCTACGAGGTCAGCGTCAAGGACGGAAACAAGACGAAGACCGTCGTCGCCCGCCCCGAGCACCTCGTCAGGACCGTGGAGTGAGATTCGGATGGAACAGAGGTACGTCAGCGTAGCGGAGGTCAGAGAGCTCCTCGAGGCCGAAGTCGAGGCCAGGGGCGGAGTCGAGAACATGCTCGCTTCGCAGAGGGCTTCGCTCGACCATGCTCAGAAGACGTGCTCGATTTCCAAGGAGAAGGCCGACGCGATCATCGCCGCCGTCAGCGGGTTCGACTTCGTAACGGAGCCCGTCGCGGTCAAGATCGCGGACCTCCTTCCCGAATATCCGGAGGACGTGCGCGCCATCTTCTCCAAGGAGAGGGTCACGCTCGAGCCGGAGCAGATCGAGAGCATCCTCGAGATCGTCCGCAACAACTACTGAGGGATCGTATGGAAGAGTACGCCTACATTCTGGATTGGCTGCCCACGGGCGCGGCCGGAGGCAACTTCGGGAAGCGCGAGCCGTTGATCTACGCAGTCGGAGACGAGGAGTTCAAGCTCTTCGAGCTCGTCCCGAAAGCGGGCGCACAGGTCGAGATCGGCACGAGGACCTACATCGGCAAGGACACCGCGGACGTCAAGAGGGACGTGGTGGACCATGTCAAGAGGCGCATCGGGTTCAACGATCTGACCAACAACGCGCAGACCGAGCTGGAGTACGCCGTCGACGCCATCGTCAAGGCCAACCAGACCAGGTTCATCAGGTTCTTCAACGAGGCCGAGGGGATCAGCCTCCGCAAGCACATGCTGGAGGAGCTCCCGGGACTCGGGAAGAAGTCCATGAACGCCATCCTCGAGGAGAGGAAGAAGGGCAACTTCAAGGACTTCGCCGACCTGAGCGAGCGCACCGGGATCAAGGCGCCCGAGAAGTTCATCACCGACAGGATCGTCCTGGAGATCTCCGACCCCGACAGGAAACGCTACATCTTCGTCTCGAGATGAGCAGCGCAAGAGAGCTCATGAACTCCGCCGGCGTGGTGCCGAAGCGGAGCAAGGGACAGAATTTTCTCATCGATGACCGCGTGGCCGACCGCATCGTCGGCTACGCCGGCATCACCGACTCCGACAGGGTCCTCGAGGTGGGGCCCGGATTCGGGATACTGACCGAGAGGCTTGTGCATATGGGCGACAGGCTCACCTGCATCGAGCTGGACGTCAAACTGGCGGAGCACATCCGCTCCACCTACGGCGACAGGTTGGACCTCATCGAGGGGGACGCCGTGAAGGTGCCTTTCCCGGAGTTCGACGTGTTCGTGAGCAACCTCCCGTACAGCGTCTCCACCCCGATCATCTTCAAGCTCCTGAGACAGCCCTTCAGGACCGCCGTGGTCATGGTGCAGAAGGAGTTCGCCGACCGCATGGTCGCCGACGTGGGGAGCCCGGACTACTCCAGGCTGACGGTCAACCTGTTCTACCGCGCGGATTGCGAGGTCATGGAGCCCGTCCCGGCGTCGAGGTTCGATCCGAGGCCCAAGGTCGACTCCGCCGTGGTGAAGATCACCCCCAGACCGGCCCCGTTCGAGGTGCTCGACGAGGAGACCTTCTTCAAAGTTACCGAGGCGTGCTTCAACCACCGCAGGAAGAAGATCGGGACGTCCCTGAAGAGCACGGGACTCGTGTCCTCGTCGGAGGGCATCCCCTACAGGGACGAGCGCGTGGAGGACCTCCGCCCGGCCGAGATCGGCGAGATCGCCGACGCCGTGTTCTCGATGAACAACTGACCCGCCCGTCCGGGTGAGTCCGATGGGTTGAAATACAATATGTTGTAGTTCGCCCCATGGAATCGGGACTGGCAAGACGCTACGCCGTCTTCGCGATGGGATTGTTCTGCATATCGATGGCCGTGGGCTTCATCACCAAGGCATCCCTCGGGACATCGCCCATCACGTCCATCCCGTACAGTCTCGCCCTCGTGTTCCCGCAGTACACCCTCGGGAACTTCACCATCGCGTTCAGCCTGCTGCTCGTGACCCTGCAGTACATATTGACGGACAAATCCAAGATGGACCGCACCGCGAAGATCAACATCCTGCTGGAAGTGGTCGTCTCGTTCGCCTTCGGATACCTCATCGACCTCTCGATGATGCTCTTCTCCGGCTTCGTCCCGACCGATTACATCGTCCAGGTCGCCTCCGTCCTCGTGGGGATCGTCATCCTGGCGTTCGGCGTGTATCTCCAGATCGTCGCCGACGTCGTCATGGTCCCCGGGGACGGGTTCGCCTACGCGCTGACGCTCCGCGTCAAGAGGAACTACGGCAAGGTCCGCGTGACTTCGGACACCACCATGGTCGTCATCGCCGCAGTCATCGGGCTGATCGGACTGGGGACCCTCGGGGGCGTCAGGGAGGGCACCATCCTGTGCTGCTTCCTCACCGGCATGGTGGCGAGATGGTACATGAGGCACTTCTCCGCCCTGACATCCAAGCTCGTCCCCGGCAAGAACCTGGATTCTATCTCCAGAGAGGGATCCGCCAATGGCCACCGACGTCCTCGATCTGGCCCGCAAGATCCGGCTCACCGGCAAGGAGATCAAGAGGACCAGGGACAGGAACGCCTCCGATCTGGGGATCACATCCAATCAGACGGATGCGCTGTTCTTCATAGGCGACCACCCCGGTTGCAGCGTCAAGGACCTGACGACTGTCATGGGCGTATCGCATCAAGCGGCCTGCGGCATCGCCGACAGGCTCGGCGAGAAGGGATTGGTCGTATTCGGGACCAACGACGACGCCAGGGTGAAGACCCTGTCCCTCTCCGATTCCGGGGAGGAGATCGTGTCCAAGCTCTACGAGATGGGGGAGGAGAGGAACTCCGAGCTGTTCAAAGCCCTGACGGAACAGGAGAGACAGACCCTCGGAGACCTGCTGGACCGCATCCTCTGCGACCTGGACGGATGATGCTGGCACCTTCCGCGATAGCATTTAACGGCAGTAGCCCATCTCCCCTGCGATCACATGCAGATTGGAATCGTAGGGAAGCCGAACGTCGGCAAGTCGACATTCTTCGGGGCGGCCACCATGGCCCCCGTGGAGATAGCGAACTATCCCTTCACCACCATCGAGCCCAACAAGGGCATAGCATACGTGCGCACGCCCTGCCCGTGCAGGGAGCTGGGCGTCAAGTGCACCCCGCACAACTCGCTCTGCGTGGACGGCACCAGGATGGTCCCCGTGGAGCTCCTGGACGTGGCCGGGCTGGTCCCGGACGCGTGGCAGGGGAAGGGTCTGGGGAACAAGTTCCTGGACGACCTCAGGCAGGCCGATGCGCTCATCAACGTCGTGGACGCCAGCGGATCCACCGACATCGAGGGGAACTCCGTCGAGACGGGCTCCCACGACCCCGCCGAGGACATCCTGTTCCTCAGGACCGAGATCGAGTGCTGGATGCGCGAGATCATCAAGAACGGGTTCTCCAAGATAGCCAGACAGGCCAAGATGCAGGGCTCCAAGCCCGAGACCATCCTGGCGGAGAGGCTCCAGGGACTGAAGGTGTCGGAGGCGCAGATCAAGGAGGCTCTCCGCGAGGTGCCCCTGCCCGACGACCCCACCAAATGGGACGACGACCTGCTCCTGAAGCTCTGCGGAGCGATACGCGAGAGATCCAAACCGATGATCGCCGCCATGAACAAGGCGGACATCGCCACGGATGCCAACTTCGAGAGGATCAGATCGATCAACCCGCACTGCGTCGCGACCATGGCCGAGACCGAGCTGGCTCTGAAGAAGGCGGCCGCCGCGGGACTGGTGGAGTACACGCCCGGCGATGCCGGATTCAGGATCAAGGAGGGCGCGAAGGTGTCCGAGGGGCAGAAGAAGGCCCTGGACTACATGAACGAGAACATGGCCCGCATCGGCGGGACCGGCGTCCAGAAGTGCATCGAGGACGCGGCGTTCAACATGCTCGACCTCATCTGCGTCTATCCCGTCGAGGACGAGACGAAGTTCACCGACCACTTCGGCAGGGTCCTGCCGGATGCCTTCCTCGTACCGAGGGGCAGCACCGCCAGGGACCTGGCATACCGCGTGCACACCGACCTGGGGGACAAGTTCATCCGCGCCGTCAACGCCAAGACCAAGAGGACGGTCGGCGCCGACTACGAGCTCCAGGACGGCGATGTCATCAGGATCGTCGCCAACAAGTGATCCCATGGACACCGCGGACATCAGGATAATCAGCACGTCGTACACGACGGATGACGATGAACCTGTCATCGAACTGTACGGCAAGGCCCGGGACGGCAGGTCCGTCACGGTCCTGGTCCGCGGTTTCAAACCCTACCTCTACGGCGTCGAGGTGCCGAAGAAGCTCGAGCAGCAGTTCTCGGAGGACCCGGAGGTGGTCTCCCTCGAGCATAAGGACCTGCTGTACCGCGGTCGCACCGTCGATGCGTTGAAAATCACGATAAAGAACCCGTGGAAGGTCTCCGACTTCAGGAACAAGCTCAGGAACAACGGCGTGGAGGCCCTGGCGGCCGACATCCCGTACAACCACCGCTACGTCTACGACATGGACATGGGCGCGTGCATCCGCGTGACCGGCGAGCCGGTCGACAAGGGGTACCTGACCGACCTGACTATCGAGCTGGGATCCTTCGAGAACATCGACCCGTTCGACCCGGGGCTGAAGGTGCTCTCGTTCGACATAGAGAACAGCATCGAGCACGAATTCATCTACTGCATCTGCGCCACCGTGTGGGAGAAAGGGGGGATCCGCGCGTGCGACCCCATATACGGGACGGAGAAGGACATCATCCAATCGTTCTCGGACCTGATCCGCAGGGAGGACCCCGACGTCATCACGGGATACAACATCGACAACTACGACATCAGGAAGATCGAGGAGAGGGCGAAGGCCAACCGCATGAAGGACGCCCTGCCCTGGGGAAGGGACGGCGGACAGCCGAAGCTCCGCAGCGAGCGCTTCTGGAGGGTCAAGGGCAGGCTCATATGCGACGCATGGTGGGCCGCCCGCAGGGAGCTTCGCCCGAAGCAGGAGACCCTGAACGCGGTGTCGCTGGAGTTACTGGGGGAATCCAAGCTCGATGTGGACCCGCGCCACATGGACGACGAATGGAGGAACAACCGCGATAAGGTCCTCGAATACTGCACCAAGGACGCCGAACTCGCATTGCGCATCCTCCTGGCGGTGGACACCCTCAGGAAGGGGATGGACCTCGCCGCCGTGTCGAAGCTGTCCGTGGAGGATGTTCTCACATCGGGATCGTCGCAGCTTGCGGATTCCCTGCTGATCCGTGCGGCGGACCGCGCGGACGTCGCCGTGCCCCAGATGGGGAGGCGCACGAGGGACGACGACCAGATCGAAGGGGGTTATGTGCACGACATCAAGCCTGGCCTGTACCATTGGGTCTGCGTCCTCGATTTCAAATCCATGTACCCGTCGACGATCATCGCGAAGAACATCTGCTTCACCACCCTGTCGCCGGACGGCGCGATCGTCGCACCGTCGGGGACGGCGTTCGTTTCCAAGGACGTCCGCCTCGGACTCCTCCCGATGATCCTCCAGGGTCTGATGGACCAGAGGGATTCGATCAAGAAGAGGATGAAGCAGTCCTCCGACGAGCACGAGAAGCACTACCTCGACGGTCTGCAGGCGGCCGTGAAGGTTCTCATGAACACGTTCTACGGCGTGTTCGCCTCGTCGTTCTACAGATTCACGGACAAGAGCATCGGCGCGGCGATCACATCGTTCGCCAGGGCGAACGTCAAAGGCATAATCGGCGAGCTGCAGTCCGAGGGCCACAACGTGGTGTATTCCGACACGGATTCGGTGTTCGTCCAATCCCCCGGGAGCACGCTCGAGGAGTCCGTTGATTTCGGCACCGAGATGGCCGACAGATACTCCCGCGACGGCGGCACCCTGGAGTTCGAGAAGATCCTCGAGCCCCTGTTCACCCATGGGAAGAAGAAGAGGTACGTCGGCAGGATCGTCTGGCCCACGAGGCAGGAGGAGCTGCTGGTCCGCGGGTACGAGTCCAGGAGGACGGATTCCTTCGACCTGCAGAACAAGCTCCAGACCGAGATGTTCGCCTGCATCCTCGACGAGAGGAACGACGACGCCCTCGCGCTGGCCAGGAAGACCATCCAGGACACCCTGGCGGGCCGCGTGGACACCGCCGAGCTGGTCATCTCCAAGACATGCAAGGGCATGGACGCCTACGAGAATCCGGACAGGATGGCGAACGTCCAGGCCGCCAAGAAGCTCATGGACATGGGCTACGACTTCATCCCCGGGATGAAGGTCTCCTGGATCGTCACCGACGCCAGGTCGGCGCCCATGAAGGTCGAGCCCTGGGTCAGCGGGAAGCCCTTCGAAGGTAAGGCGGACTACCGCTACTACGCCGAACGCCTGTCGAAGATGGCCGGCATGGTCACCGATGTGTTCGGATGGAGCGAGAAGGACCTCCTGAAGGGGAGTCAGCAGGCCACCCTGCTGGACGGCGGGATGTTCGAATCGCGCCCGGGGAAGGCCGACAAGGAGCCTCCCGCACCGGCGAAGCCCAAGCCCAAGATGAGGAGCCTGGACGATTTCTTCCGATCGGAGCGATCCGGGCACGGGGATCGGTCCCGCGGGGACGCGACCGAGGAGCTTGTCGAGTCCGACGAGCATTATGCCTCCCGATTCGGCGAACTCCTGGAAGCGCTCATCGAATCCGGAACCGGAGAAGAACACCATGAGGGCATCGTCGAGGCCTCCGATGGCTTTGAGGCGGGCGGTCAACGTGTTGTACTCCGAGAAACCCACGGGCTTGTTGGTGAACTTGCATTCGCATACGAACATCCTGGAGGACAGGTCGTCGTTGACGACTTTGGCCACTATGTCGATGTCCACATCCTCGCCGTCGATCCTGCCCCACCACTTGCCGATGTCTTTAACGGGATAGTTGGCGCGAATATAATCGCGGCATACCCTCTCGAACCCTATGCCCAGACGCGTGCTTATCGTGTTTTGCACCGCAGTGGAGATTTTACGGGTATCGTTCATCGCAATAGTGGCTCCGAATCTGTCCAACACGTTGTAGTTGAAATCCAGAATCGGCTCCGATATGGTGTACGGGATGCTGCGGGGCTTCTTCATGAGCATGGGCTTCGGACGCTCGATGAGACCCAGGTTCTCCAATACATCGAGATATTTCGAGCACTGAGGCTGCGCCATACCGAGTGTCGCGGCGATACTCTTCTGATCGGTCTTGCCGTCCGCTATGCATGCCATTATGCCTGAGTATGACGAGGACGGCTTCAGCTCCTTCAGTATCTTGGCGGGTGCATTCAGAAGGGAACGTGGCGGTCCGAAGAAACATGTCTCGAGGCACTTCTTGTAGGTGTTCGCATCCATCTCGGAATGGTACTTCGGAACGCCCCCTACCGTCAGATAGACGGACATGACGTCCTTGTCCTCCATGCCCGGATGGAACCCGGTGCATTCCACGCAACTCATCGCTTTGAGTTCACGTTGAGTATCGAATCTGCCGTACAGAGGATGACTCGAATCATCGATCATCTCCTTCATCGCTGAAACGGCGGAACCGCATATGATCAGAGTGGTCTCTGTATTACGGATATCACGGTCTATGAAACGCTGAAAGAGGGATTCGGTGCCCTTGTTCTTCTCCATGATGTATGGGAATTCATCGAATATGACCACGAGACGCTTCTCTTGACACATCCTTCTGATTTTGTCCAACGCTTCGATGAGCAATGTCGGAGACAGACTGCCTTTTGGATCGTAATCCAACCCTTGGCTCTGTGCGATGGTGAGCATCATACCTGCGGCATTCTCCAATTCACTGCGCTCGGTGAATTGGAAGAAGAGCGAATCCTTCCCCTTGCAGAACTCTTCCAAGAGCGTCGATTTCCCGATTCTTCTACGTCCATACAACGCGTAAGTCTTCAGTCCGGGCCGTGCGTATAACGCTTCCAGTTCCTCCAATTCCGTTTTACGCCCTATGAATCCCTGCATATCCTCGACCTCTGGCTGTTTGAATTTGTATATCTATCGAGTTATATAACCACTTTGTATACTTTCTAAATTATACAAATGATTTGTATGCTTTTTAAGTTATACAAAGTGTTTGTATTCTTTTTCAATTATACAATGCGGTTGTATTATTCCCCAGTTATATAACCTCGTCCGACTCCGCTCAACCTTCAAATCGCCCCTCGTCATTCATCCGACGGACATGTCAGACGCAACGACGACCATCGACGAGCTGAAAACGATGATATCGGCATTCTGCTCCGAGCGCGACTGGGACCAGTACCACAACAGCAAGGACCTCGCCATCGGGATCGTCACCGAAGGCTCCGAACTGCTGGAGCACATGCGCTTCAAGACCCCCGAGCAGGTGGACGAGCTCATGTCGGGACCGAAGCGCGAGGACATCGTCGACGAGCTCTCGGACACCCTGTACTTCGTGGTCCGCTTCGCGCAGATGAACGGGATAGATCTCAGCGAATCCCTGGCGAGGAAGCTCGCCAAGAACGCCGAGAAGTATCCCGCGTCCGTCGTCAGGGGATGCAACAAGAAGTACGACGAGTACCGAGGGGGACGCCCGGAGGCGCCCCCCGTTTGCCACACCCTCGGACGCAGGAGATCATGCGGTCCGCCCGGAGGCTGACCTCCAGGATCTCGCATCCCGCGTCGGGGGCCGTAGCCGGCCCGTCCGCCAGGATCGCCTCCACCTCCTCCAGCCTGCACTTCATCCTGTGCGCCGTGGCGTTGGATATCCCGCACTTCACCGCCGCCGATCTCACGCTGATGCCGTCGACGTAGCACTCGGCGAAGGCCATCCACTTCTCCTCCGGCACCTGCGACCTCGACATCAGCCTCACGGGCGTGAACGTCCTCCTGCATTCCTTGCAGCGGTACCGTTCCGTCCCCTTGGCGGTCCTCCCGTAATGGACGATGCTCGTGCACCCGCAGTCGGGGCACTCCGACGGTACCTCGGTATCGAGCCGCACCATCGTCTCCTTCAGGATCCTCAATCTGTTCTCGCGATACCGTCTCCCGGCATCGCTCTCCTTCCATCTTTCCTGTCTCGGTGTCATCAGATCACCGATGCTTTGGTATCGCGTTCCAGAATATAACTAGTTAGTTGTAATGTTTGTAATGCCAGTAATGATTGAAATCTCAGTTATTCTTTGCGGGCAGGATATTTATATGGCACCGACTTCCCACAGCCGTGGAGCGCTTAGCTCCGCGAACGGAGATGTGCCGTGCAACGGTGAATCCGTAAAGGTGATTCCAATGAGCGACGAAACTCAGGAACAGGAGACACGCCCGGTCAACGGGAAGAGCATGTACTACTACATCGGCAAGGCCTGGGACACACCCGAGAAGTCCTACGTCAAGGCCCTAAACTACGAGCGCAGGATCCAGTGGCGCAAAGAGGAGAACTTCCTCCGCATCGAGCGCCCGACCAGGCTCGACAGGGCAAGGGCCCTCGGATACAAGGCCAAGCAGGGATACGTAGTCGTCAGAGCAAGGGTCAGGAAGGGATCCTTCCAGAAGAGGGCCATCGTCACCGGACGCAGGGCCAAGAGGAAGGGAATCAACCAGATCACCGTCGGCAAATCCCTCCAGAGGATGGCCGAGGAGAGGACCGCCAAGCGCTACCCCAACCTCGAGGTGCTGAACTCCTACTGGGTCGGCGCCGACGGTCAGCAGGAGTGGTACGAGGTCATCCTCGTGGACCCCGCGCACCCCGTCATCAAGGCGGACCCGAAGATCAACTGGATCTGCGAAGGCAACCAGAAGAACCGCGTCTACCGCGGAAAGACCTCTGCCGGCCAGAAGGGCCGCGGTATGAGGCACACCGGCAAGGGAGCCGAGAAGGCCAGGCCTTCCGTCCGTGCCAACCAGAGAAGGATCAAGTGATCCCTCCCTTCTAAACACCTTACCCGCCCTCCGGGGCGGATCCTTCTGATTTCAAAAATTGAGAGAACGCCCGTCCGATGACCGGAACGGGCTTTGGGAAAGGGCTCAGAGGCCCTGTTTGATCGTCTGGTAGATGTCCTCGACCTCCTCGTCGCCCATCCCCACGGTGGGGAAGAAGACGGGGAGCGGGTACGAGGAGACGTCCACGTCATCGAGGTTGTCCAGGCACGTCCCGAGGACGTATCCCAGAGCCTGCTTGTGCGTCGTGCCCTCCTTCAGGAGCGGGTCGTACTGCTTCAGGACCGACCAGTCGGCGGATCCCGAGATGATTACCCTGCATCCGCGCTTCATCATCAGCCATGCGGAGACGATGCCACGCACATCATCTGCCACCGCCAGGACCTTGCCCTGGCTGCCGACCGGCAGGCCGGCGTGGCAGCGGATGATGTCGCCGAACACGTACGCCTTGTTGTCCCTCACCTCGACGTAGAACGTGACCTCCGGGTCTGTGAGATCCACCTTGACCCCTTTGGACTCGTTGGCGATGAAGATGGCCGATCCCGCCTCCCTGCCGACGTCCATGCTCGTGTAGCCCTGGGATCCCTCCCTGCGGGCCTTCACGGCGAAGGACTGCCCCTCGGAGAGGCGGGACAGCGAGTATTCGGCCGCGAGGGCGCAGATGTCCTCCATCCTGGAGGTTGTCTCCTCGACGATGGACAGGGACGCTATCCCGAAGACCTTCCTGAGCGAAGCCACCGCCCTGTCGGCGTCCTCGGTCTCGATGTAGAACCTGGCGCCCTGCCGGTTCACTATCGCCTCGACCCCGTCCTCCATCAGCATGGAGACAGCGTTCTCGCGGAGCTGGTTCTCGAACCTCCTCCTGACGGGGGTGCTCTTGAGCCCGATCTCCGAATATCTCGCCAGTATCACTGCCATTTAGTTTCCTCAGGAGAACTGTATCGCGTACGCCAACAGATAGATTGCGAATATCACGGCGAGACCGTACATGATCGGACTGACCTCCTTGGCCCTCCTGGACCCGATCATTCCGATGCAGTAGATGATCACACCGAACGCGATTCCGTCCGTGATGGAGTAGGTGAGCACCATCATCAGGACGGTCGTGATGACACCCATGACGAGGGGCATGTCGTCCCAATCGACGTTCTTGAGCTCCATCGCCATGGCGAATCCGACGAGGCACATCGCACCGACGGTACAGGCCGATGTGATTACACCGAACAGCGGGGCGATGAACAGGCACGCCGCGAACAGGATGGCGACGATCACGGGGACCAGTCCGGTCCTCGCTCCGGCCTCGATACCGACCGCGGACTCCGCGAAGGCGGTGGCGGGCGTGCACCCGATGATTCCGGAGATGGAGGCGAATCCCGCGTCGACGCTCAGGGCCTTCTCGCAGGTGACGTTACCTTCCTCGTCGGTGAATCCGGCGCGCTTCCCGATGGCGATCAGGGTTCCGGATCCGTCGAAGAACTCGACGAACGCGAGAGCGACGACGACCATCAGGAAGTCGACGCTCAGGAGTCTGGACGAGAACCCGTTCAGGAACTCTCCCACGGGAGGGGCCGCAGGGGTGGAGAAGATCGACGAGGGAACGTCGATGATTCCGGCGACCATCCCGATGATCGCGGTGGCGATCATTCCGATGAGGATCCCGGCACTGACCTTGCGGGCCACGAGGAACGCTGTGAGGACGATACAGAAGACACCGAGCAGAACGACGGGTTCGGCCAGATTTCCGATGCCCACGAGGGTGGAGGGGTTGTCTACGATGATCTTGGCGCCCTGGAGTCCGATGAATGCGATGAAACATCCGATTCCGGCGACGATCCCGGCCTTGAGGCCGTAGGGGATCTTGTCGAGGAGCTTCTGCCTGATCCCGGTGACGGTCACGAGGAAGAAGACGAGACCCGCGATGAACACGGCGACGAGCGCCTCGGACCACGTGAATCCCATGCCGAGAACGGCTGTGTAACAGATCAGGGCGTTGATCCCCATACCGGGGGCCATCGCCACAGGGTACTTCGCATAGAGACCCATCGCGAGCGATCCGATGACCGCCATGATGATGGTCGCGGAGAATGCGGCATCCGGATCCACTCCGGCGGCCGCCATCATCCCCGAGTTGACTGCGATGATGTAGACCATGGCGAGGAAGACAAGGATACCTCCCTTCACCTCGGTCCTGAGATTGGACCCTCTGGCAGTGATTCCGAAGAACCTGTCCAGACTACTATTTGCGTCCATGGGAATCGGCACGAATGGAGGGTATTAAAATGGAAATGGTCCAAAAATGTATGTCCATACAGCGTCGTCAAAAAAGCGCACATCCACCCCTCCGAGTAGCGAAGATGCATCCGGACCGAAAGAAAAGCCAGACAACTATTTTATCGGCATTCCGATGCGGGGGGACGATGGACCCGATCATTCTGACCGGACTTCTGGTCATGGGCATGGGAGCAGGCATACTCGGAGCCCTCTTCGGACTCGGAGGGGGCATCATATTCGTCCCCGTTCTCATGCTCGTCTTCGGACTCGCCCCCACGGAAGCGGTGGCGATCAGCCTGATCGGGATAATCGCCGGATCGGTCGGAGCCTCCACGGTCTTCGTGGACAAGGGCCTGTCCAACGTCCGCCTGGGTCTTCTGTTGGAGATAACGACGGCCACGGGTGCGATAATCGGCGCCATAGTGGCGACGTACCTCGAGGAATGGATCCTCATGGTCATCTTCTCCATCATCGTGTACATCAGCGGCTACCGCATGTTCAGGAGCCAGGAGAAGGTCTTCCCTCCCGCGGAGGATGCGGACGGCAGGTTCGCCTTCCGCTACGAGGACGAGGCCCACGGGGAATGCGTCGACTACGAGGTGCAGAACGTGAAGGGCGGGATGGCCCTTTGCACCGCGGCGGGGATGATCTCGTCGATGACGGGCGTCGGAGGAGGACTCGTGAAGGTCCCCCTGATGAACCTGTACATGCACGTTCCGATGAAGGCCGCGAGCGCCACGAGCAGCTACATGATCGGCATCACCGCCTTCTCCGGAGCGATAACGTACTTCCTCGGAGGCCAGGTGCTCCTCGAGTACGCTGCGGGCGTGGCGATAGGCGCGTTCCTCGGTTCGGTCATCGGTACTATGATCACCCGCAGGATAAGTGCCAGACATCTCAGGAAATACTTCTCCGTGGTCGTCTTCCTCATGGCGACCCTGGTCCTCCTGCAGGCCCTGGGGGTGCTGCGATGACGCTCAACAAGATCACCGCGCTGGTGCTCCGCGCAGGGATCGTTCTCGGGCTGGTCCTGATAATAATCGGACTCGCGGTCACCATGACCGGAGGGGACGATTCGATCCTCTACGCCGGGGTCCTCGTTCTCATAGCATCGCCGTTCGCCGGCGTGATCGCGACGTTCCTGTGCCTCGTGAGGGAGAAGGACTGGTTCTGGGTGCTCGTCGCCGGGATCCTCCTGATCATCACGTGCGCGGGAGTCGTCCTGTCCCTTTGAGCGATTGCGGAACGCGTGGCTCCTTGAGGATCATGCCCAAAAACGACAGACCGGTTGGTAATGGTCGACACGAATCGATAGGGGGGATTGAATTCAGAATTCCGCCTCGCTGGAGGTGGATATTGGTGCAAGGGAAGGACCGTCCCTTTTCCCTTGTTCCAGATTCCTCCGATCTTTTTCTCCAATCCTCTTCTTTCAATTCATTCCTCCCGGTTGGGATTCCGAACCGCGCCATTCTCCGCGGTAGCGGCTCAATCCCTTTCCCCGGCCGTGCCGGGGTTTTTCCATGTCATTCTCTGAATGGCTCGGCCGGGGTTTCGTGTAGTGGCCCCGGTTCGATACCCGATAACACTACACAGAACTACACAGGAGGAATAACAAGTGTCTGAAAACGCATCGAAAGCAGCAGCCAATATCCTCGGGGCCTCCGAGGATCCCCACTACCCCAAGAAGGATTCCCTTCTCAAGCTGGCGGTCGGAGATTTCGTCTCCGATCTGAAACTCGTCCAAGCCTGGGATAAGGACCTCCAGGCTTACAAGCCCCCGGTACCGTCCTATTCCTGCTACTTTACCGAGAAGATCCGTTCCGATGACGGTTCGATCTCTACCGAATACCGTCAGGTCCCGATCCCGAAGACTGCGGCCGCGTTCCGCTCCCTTTCGGATCATTTCGCACAACTCGCCCAAGCTGCCGAAGGTCTCGAACTCGAACGTTCCTCGTCTTCCGTTTCCGATCTCGACCATGCCATGAGCATGCTGAAGGCGTACAAGAAGAAGTGAATGACCCCGCCGGGGGGTCTCCCCGGCATTTCAAGAGGTTTCGTA
>CAVIUM010000037.1:13568-18213 GCA_963645865.1 Lachnospiraceae bacterium | reverse complement strand
TCCTCGATGGCAGCCGCCTTCTCGGGCGTGTCGATGACCATGTCCTCGTAGAATGATTGGGTTGCCATTTCGATGACCTCTTGCGTTCGCATCATCGGGGTCGTTGATAACGTTTGCGGACGTTGATTCGCATTCCGCATCTCTTCTCGTATTCCTTTCCATTCTCTCTCCTGATTCCGTTCGTCCGGAAACAGAGACCATGGTATTTTCGAGGAATATAAACTAGCAGGTCGAGGGTTACGATTGCTCAAAGTTAAGCATAAGACTAATGATATTAGAATTAATCGACATGGAACCGCGAACAGTACCGATCCGATGATGATTCAGTCCGGAATGCCTCGATCGCCCGCTCACTTTCTGATGAACAGCATCTGAGGATGCCTGCTGAGCACCGCGGCCATATCGATGGCACGGGCATGCGCATGACCCATGCCGGTGCCCTCGGACGCATCGTCCGCCTCCACCTTGGCGAGGGCCTTCTCGCACACCGACCTCAGCGATTGGGAGCCGTCCATCATCTCGCGGGCGACCGCTATCGCATCGGCGGCCTCGCGGGTCTGGGCAGGATCGAAGAATCCCGCCACGGGGACGTTCACCTTGTACTCGCCTATCTCGACGGTGCGGACCGATGGCGCGCCCGTGCTGACATCCTTGCGGTTCTTCTCGAACGAGACCGCCTTGGCCATCGGGTAGCGGTCCTCCGCCACAGGGGGTGCCTCCGATGCCCCGATCCCGTCGACGGATACCGACGACACCTTGAACCCGTCCATCCTCAGCGCCGTATCGGCCCTGCGGACGGCGTACTCGTCGCCGGTGACCATGAAGAGGGACACCCCGCGGTCCTTCAGGGAACCGCCCATGTCGCTGAGCGGGACCCAATCGTCCGACTGAAACGGCCTGCGGACCACGCACGGACTGGAATACTCCTCGTCGAGGATCAGCAGTCCGGCGCCCATCTCGATGGCCTCCGACACCGCCGCCATCTCCGATTCGGGACCCGGCACGCGGACCCCGTCCTTGAAGCGTCCGGCCTCGGACATCACGTAGGCGGCATCGGGGTCGCTGACGACGTACTCCCTCCCGTCCCCCGGGATGTGATCGTAGATCCCTGCGAACAGAGCGTCCGCGAACACGGACTTGCCGGAGCGACGGGGACCGGTCAGGGCCGTTAATCCCGCGGGGATCCCGAGACCGACGAGGGGCTCCCCGTTGGGGACCTCCATCGTCACCTTCATGGAATCGTCGCAATCGAACGGGGTCGCATCGACCATGGGGGCCAGGTCGTCCTCCCTCCTGGGCAGGACGGATCCGACCGCGACGAACGCCGCCAGCCCCTTCTCTTTGAGATGATCCCTGATCCAATCCGCGTTCTCGGCGGTCTCCAGATGGTTGTAGAGCTTCTGCTGCTTGTAGGCGGAGAACAGCATGGACTCCGACACGATGAGCGATATCCTCCCGAAGATCAGGTCGATGGCGGACATCTCGTCCACCTTGTTGGCCTTGGACGGGAGGTCGGCGGTGAAGCGCGCCTCCACGTAATGCTCGGTGACGGCGACGCTCCCGCGGGACAGGATCTCCTGACCGGGGCGGGGCATGTACACCTCTCCCCCGTCGGTCTTCGGTATCGGCGAACGCGCGTGCGTCCTGGCCGACTCCCAGAAGCGTCTGGCGATTATGTCGCTCAGGGCCGCCGTCCTCGAAGGGGTGGAGCGGGTGTCCTCGGGGAAGCGCGCCCTCTTCATGGGGACGCGGACCCTCATGCGGGTGTGACCCGTGCGGTCGCCCTGGACCTCGTCCACGAAGAGCTCGAACTCCTCCGTGACGAACGATCCCTCTATGTTCCTGTATTTGGCGAACGGCTTCCCGTCCGCGTTGTGAAGCGTCTTCCTGAGGATCTCCTCGGATGCCATCGCTGAATCTCCAGAAGTTCGGCGTCGATGCGCCTGTCGGAGACGGCCCTGACCGGACCCTCCCCCAGTAATTCGGTTATGACGACCTCCATGACCAGCCACACGACCATCCTCGGCCTGAGGTCGCCCGTGGCCGAGAACCCCTTCCTGCCGACGGAGCCGTGGAGGTGCGCCTTCGGAAGCCCGCTCCCATCGGGGAACACGGTTCCCCCGCCGGTCAGCTCGCAGGGCTCCTCCAGCGTCACAGTGAGCGGGACCACCTTCTCCCCGATGGGGACCGAAGGTCCGCTGACCATGACGGAGCCTTCGTCCACCGCGCCGGTCAGCGCGACGGATGCGCGCAGGACGCCGTTGTCCCTGCAGAACGATTCCACCGCCTCATGGACGACCTCGCCGTCCTCCAGACGGAGCACGAATACCCTGCCCTGCGCGAGCTCGGCGCTCCTCATGGACTGGCCTCAGCGGTATCTGCTGTATTTGTCCAGGAGCTTGCCGATCTTGTCGGCCTCGTCCTTGGTCAGGTCGCCCGCATCCAGGAAGGTCTTGACGAAATCCTTCGCCTCCCTGGTCGACACGCGGGACGCCTTCGCGATGACGCTCGCGAGGAACGACGAAGCCTTCGCCGGATCCATTGTGGAGGCTTCGAGGATCTGATTCATGTCGTACTTGAAGGGGTTGATGCGGTGCGTGTTCAGCATCGCCTGTCTCTTCGTGGACTCCTTGGTCCTCTGCTGCCTGTTCTTCTTCTTGTCGCCGTACTGGTTGCCCGTCTGGGGCTGGTTGACGACGACCTTGTTCCTCCTGGGCTGGGAGGGGGTACCCGACGCCGCGGGCGCCTTCGGCTGCGCCGCGCCCTGCTTGGGCTGCGCGGATGCCGGTTTGGACTGGGGCGCGGTCTTTTTGACAGGCTTGGACTGAGCCGGCTTCGACTGGCCCTGTCTGGGCTGCGAAGCGGGTTTCGAATGAGACGTTGTTGACTGACCCGGCAAGAATATTGCTCCTATGGAGGCTTCGAATCGGCCTTCCATATTTAATAGGTACGCGGATGCGGCCGCGCGCACGGGTCGGAGGGACCGACGGCGTTATACGGACGATAGGGATTCAAGCCGTATGGAATCCGACGGTCAGCGCGCGCAGCCCCCCATGCCCCTGTTGAAGCTGAGGAGGGGCGCGTACATCTTCTACTGCGTAGCGTTCGTCGCGATCACCGTGCTGACCGTGGTCGGGGTGTTCTTCGGCGACATGGGCGAGGCCCTGGTCGGCCTGCCCATGATCTTCGTCCTGGGCCTGGCGATATTCACGGACCGCACGAGCATCCACGTCCCTCCCGAGATGGTCATCCTGGTGATCGCCGCGTTCTTCATCGCCATAATCGGCCGCACGGTCGCGAGCGGGAACCTGATCATCGAGGTCGTCGCAGGGGTCCTCACCGGCGTCAACCTGGGGTTGCTTGGGCTGGTGCTCATATACATCCTCCTGAGGTCCATGCCCGGGATCAGGGACGAGAACCGCCGCGTCGTCGCGTTCGTGTCCGTCTGCATAGCCATCGCGTCGTACATGATGATCAGGATGGTGCAGTACGTCGCCCAGACCCTGCTCAACAGGGACCTCGGATTCACCGTGGGCGAGTTCATGGACGAGACCATAACCATCCTGTTCGGAGCCCTCATCGTGGCCATGGTCTACGACCTGCAGAGGAGGAACAACCTCTTCGGAGGCATCCTCAACTCGTTCCTGGAGGAGAACGCCCAGGTCATCGGCATGGAGGACATGGAGCGCAAGGACATCCTCAGGCTGATCGAGGAGGGGGAGTCGGAGTGGCTGGAGTTCAAATCCACCCTGAGGACCAACCTCCAGACCGGGGAGATCGACAAGAGGATGGAGAAGGCCGTCCTGAAGACCATCGTCGCGTTCCTGAACTCCGAGGGCGGCAACCTCCTCATCGGCGTGGCCGACGACGGGAGCATCATCGGATCGGATGTCGCGTCCTTCGACAACAAGGACAAGATGGGCCTCCACCTGAGCAATCTGATCTCGTCGCAGATCGGCCCGGGCTTCCTGCCCTGCATCTCCTTCTTCATGGTGGATTTCGACGACAAGACGGTCATCCGCGTCAAGTGCGACCCGTGCGAGAAGCCCGTGTTCCTGAAGGAGGGGAAGGTGGAGACGTTCTTCGTCAGGAAGGGGCCGCAGTCCGACGAGCTCACCGGGATGAGCCTCATCAACTACGTGAACAACCGCAGGAAGCAGATGAGGAAGGTTAAGGCGTTTAACTGACCCCCGGAAGGGGGTCGGGAGAACTCACTCCTCCTCGTTCATGAGGTGGAGCGCTTTCTTGGCGTTGTTGAGGGACCTCGCGATGAGCAGGGTCATGACGACCGCGAGGACCGTCACGATGATCGCATAGACGCAGAGTCCGACGAGGTCGTCGGAGGAGCCGAAGACGGCTGCGACGGCCTGTTTGATGGCCTCGTTCCATGCCAGGGCGGCGACCAGCCCGAAAGCGGCCGTGATCAGGGAAGCGAAGGTCTCAAGGAGCTGAACCTTGAACTCATCAGATTTCGCTGACATAACCATTGAACCACCTTACGGGTATTTTGTAATATTGGGGGCCACGGGGTCGATTCGGCGGACCGATGCGTCCGACCGCTAAGATAGGACGACATGAGGAAAGATCTTGATTCGGCATCTGGCGCTGACGTGCTACGGTTCGCGAAGTTCTTTTGTTGAGCAGG
>CAVIUM010000037.1:0-13137 GCA_963645865.1 Lachnospiraceae bacterium | reverse complement strand
CGAATAATTCTCGTCGTAGAACACCACGCAGAATTCCGATTCCGTGAACTTGAACTCGGGCTTCCTGACATCGCGCCCCTCGTAACAGCCCATGATCGTCTCGATCCCTCTGCCGAACTTCTCTACCATGCCCGCCCGGTGGAACACGGCGGCGATCGTGGGATTGCCCGGAACGGATTCGTGGGGGCTCATCAGCGTATCCACGGTCCAACCGTCCGGAGGACTCCCGCGGTTCCACATCTCCATCCTATCCGGGTAGACCTTGATCTGGATGGAGACGTCGTCCCCGTAATCCGAGTGCATGAGCAGATTCAGCACCGCCTCCCTGACGGCCGTGTCGGGATACGGATACTTCTGGGTCCGGTAGATGCCCTCGAAGCTGATCGGAGCGATCATGTATTTCGAGAACAGGAGCCCCATGACCTTGTTCGGCATGTGGAGCAGCGGACCTTCCACCAGATCCTGGAACAGGATGTTCGGACCCACGAACTTCCCGATCTGCACATACGCACCCTGCGAGAACATCTGCGGCTGGGGGTGGAAAAGCAGGGCCGCACCCATCTTCGGATGGCCGTCGACCATCAGCTCCAGCTTCTGGAAGATCTGCCCGATGGTCATGTCCTCCTCGTCTTCGGAGAGCATCCCCTTGTTGCGGGCCATCCGTATGAAATCCAAATAGATCCCGTTGTCCAGGTCTTCCAGCGACAGGTTCGACGGATCCTCTGTCCAGGGCGCCATGCCTCTCTTGAGCGCACGGGCCCTAAGGTTGTGGCCCTTCAATTCCCTGGTGGTGCTCCCGGATTTGCCGTAGATCTTACCGTCGAGGAACAACAGCTCGGGGCTCTTCTCGACCTCCACCGTCAGATAGACCATCCCGGCAACTTCGTGATGCGAGACCACCGGGACTATCCTCAGGGCGGATTCGATCTTATCCGGGAGCATCTTCAGAAGACGTCTGTAATCCTCGACGCCGACTATGTTCCCGACGTCGTCCACCCCGATGTATAGCGTCCCTCCATCGGTGTTGGCGAATGCCGCGATGTTGCGCAGGTACTTGTCCGCCCAGGACTCCTTGAACTCGTTGTGGAGGTCCTCGATGACATCGACCTTGCACTCTTCCGTGAACCCGTCGGCTTCCGAACGCTGCCCGTCCTGGCTCCCGTCTCCGTGATCGGTCGGTCTCATCCCCTCACCACCGCTCACATGCAATGCGGATATAAGAAACTCTTGCAATAATGCCAGTAATCCCGGTAATTGTTGCCAATCGGCAAGACGGCGTGATGGTGCGAGGAAGGGGATTCGAACCCCTGAACCGCTATGGACGGGATCTTAAGTCCCGCGCCTTTGGCCGACTCGGCTACCCTCGCACGTCCCTCCCGAAGGCTCGCCGATATATTAGCGTCAGCGTCGCCCGATTACGCGGAAGTTCGAGACATCCTTGATCTCCCTCGAATTGCCGTATCCGACGACCTTCCCTTCGAATGAAACGACCCTATGTTCGCTCAAAGACTGGATAGCCGCTCTGCGCGAGGCCCCGTCCAGCGTTATGAATGCCTTGGACGTCCCCTCGTCGTCGAAGTATTCGACCTTGAATCTGGATATGCTCTCGTCGTAGTCGATCTCGTTGACCGAATACAGACGGCCTGTGAAGGACCTGGTCGATGATTCGATCCTCGGCCTCATGCCATCGGCGATGACCTCCACACGCTTGAAGATCCTGTCCGGGATCTCCAGCGACGGCGTGAATCCGTTGGAACGGGTGGTCGACATCTCCAGATCCAGACCGCGTTCGGATTTCAAGGTCATGAACGAATCGACGAAATTGAATGAGATCCTGTCCGAATCCTTGATCCCCACGTTGTCTATCGCAGACTCGACGATCGTCCTGGCCGAAGACAGCACCTTCTCGGCGATACCGCGCACCGCGGGATCCCCCGCTATGCGTCCATCCAGATTCCTCTGGGGTTCGGAAGGGAACGGATACGTGAACCTGACGACGTAGCTCCCGTAGCTCGTCTGTCCCATCCTCATATCCTTCAACGCCCTCAGACCTTTGACCGTGCTCTTATAGAAAGGTTGATACTCGGTCAGATCGAGATACGCGGCCGCGGACATCATCTTGTGCGACTGGAGGATCTGGAGGATCCAATCCAAAGGAACGGTGCCGGAATCGTCATCGGTCTTCAACCGGTACTGGAGACCTTCGCTGGCGTTCCCGGAGATTATGTCCGCGACGACATCCTGGAACGTTCTGGACTCCACCTTCGATATGGTCCGTATGGCCGAGTAGACCAGTTGCGGATAGTCGCTGTATTCCGCGCTGTCGGGGATGGAGACCTCGTCCCATGACTGGTCGCAGGTTATCCTGTAGATTATCGCGGTCCCCGTGTTCCTCCTCGGTTCCCAGCCTTTCTCGGAGAGGTACGTCCTTATGCTGGAGGGCGAGATGCTGCCCAACCTACCGATGATCGGATCCTCACAAGTCATTGTCGATCTCTCCTCCCTTTGAGAACCGGGCTTTCAGACTATCGTGTTGGCGACCTGTCCTGCGGCGACCGATGAAGCCCCATTATTCGTAGCTCCTAGATGAGCCTGCGACCTTCGCAGACGCTCCTTCCGTTTGCCCAAGTTCTCATCAAAGTCGCAATGAATGCTATTGTATTTGTAAGATTATTCCGAAGCAACCAAGGTCGTGTCCCCGAACCATGTTGCTGCGATTCACCGACACCCTGGTCCGAGGAAACGAAATTTCGATGACGACCGTTAAAGAACATGACGCCATACTCCCAGCATGGCCTACAGGATTCCTCCCGACGACGTCGTGGCCAGGGCCATAGACGACTGCCTGATCAGGACCCCGCGCATGCGCTCCCAGAAGGAGCTCTGCGATGCCGTCGCCGCCGAACTTGCATACACCGACCCCCTGTACAGGATCGGACCGGAGCGCATCAGGCGCATCGGCATCGAACGGGGCATCATCGCGCTCGAGATCAGCTACGCGAGCACGACCCGCGAGATAGGCTCCGCATGCCCGGTCTGCGGGGACGAGCTGACGCCTGTGCGCAACCGCACGCTCGACGGCGGGACGGTGGAGATGAGCCGCGGCTGCAGGCGCTGCGGATACAGCGCCAAGGGGACCGAATCCAGACCCGCCAGGTACTCCGTGACCCGCAGGCAGCAGGTCGACGCCACCGCCAGGACCGCCATGCTCAGGGATGCGCAGGTCCTTCTGAACAGGGCCGCGGACCTCATGGACGGGGCTCTGAGGATGTCCGGCCTGGAATCCCGCTCCGGCAAGGATTCCAAGACCATCCGCAGGATCGCGTCGGACCCGTCCTACGGGGGCAGCCTCAGGAACATCATCCTCGACATCGAGAGGCTGGAGAAGGACCCCGTGTGGACCCAGCCGCTCACGTCCCCGAAGAACCTCTACGAACCCCGTTCGAGGGACTCGGACCGACGTCATCCGAACCATTTTTCTATCCGCCCTGGCATGATGCCCCCCAATGAAGATCTGGGAGTTCGCCAAGGTCAAAGGGTCGTCCATCAAGGTGGACGACTGGATGTCGGACACCATGGGGCTCGTCGACGGCGGTGTAGTGTACAGCACCCTGTTCAAGCACCCCGCGGAGGGTCCCAAGGATTACGAGATCATACTGTCCATGTTCCCCCAGGAGAACTACAGGACGCTGACCCATGTCACGATGTACCTGGACGACGTCCCCGGATCCAGCGCCCAGGCCGCGAGGTTCCTCGCGTCCCGCGAGATCAACATCCTGAACTCGATATCGCTCAACGGCATATCCGACACGGTCATCGTGTGGAAGCTCATGGCGGACATGAACTTCGCCGGCGAGGGGGACATCCTCAGGGAGGAGTTCGAGACCCTGAAGGCCAAGGGCGACGAGTCCGTCTCCAAGATCAGGAGGATCGACATCAAGCCCGCCGAGATCGGCAGGCTGTTCAAGGGGACCCGCACCGCCGGCGGGAAGGAGGAGATCCGCAGAGGATACCCCAGCCAGATCACCGACGGCGGATTCGACGTCGCCGACCAGTACGGCGATATCCTGAAGGACATCGACGGCCAGAACGTCCTGATAACGATGGACGCGGACGCGTGGATCCTGTCGATCACGTTCTTCAAGAAGGGCACCCGCCTGGTGAAGGCCGGCATGGAGATGCCCGACTGCCCCGGCGGGATCGAGCAGGTGCTCAACGTCATCGCCGGATGGAACGTCAACCTCATCTCGGTGTTCAGCAAGGTCAAGATCTGCTACGAGACCATGTACCTCGAGCTGGTCATGGACATCGGCAAGAGCGACCTGTCCTTCGACGAGATCCGCGACAGGCTCCCCAACAGCGTGGAGGGCCTGAACGGGATCTACACCGTCAAGGAGTTCACAGAGTTCATATGACCGGACCGCGCCGGCAGCTCGGGGAGGTCGTCCTCGGGAAGGGGGACTACATCGCAGGCGGAGCGTGCACACTGCCGTTCCTGGACCAGGACGGCGCTAGGCGCAGGAGGCCCATGGTGTTCGGCGAGGTGCTCGGCATCGCTTCGCAATGCGACCCCCTGGTCGCCGAGATGTTCTCCGGACGCGCCTCCGACCCGGCCGAATGGGCCGTCATGTGGAAGGAGATCGGGGCCGACGGGATATGCCTCAGGACCTGGGGCATGGACATCGATGATGCCGTCTCCCTCGTTCGGACGGTTGGCGGCAGGACCGGACTGCCGGTGGCCGTCGACGGGAGCCCGGATGTTCTCGGTGCCGTGGCCGGCGCCGTGAAGGATTCGATCCTCGTCCTGATGGGCGCGGATTCCCCCGAAGGGGACCATGTCGCGGCGAATAGGGAGATCATCGAGGGGAAGAGGATGCGCCTGGTGACGGGCGCGTTCCCGGATCCGGAGCCGTTCGAGACCGTGAAGGAACTGCGCAGGGCCGCCCTGGATGGCGACGCCGGGGCGGATGCTCCGATACTTTTCGATGCGACGCCCGTCTGGGGCTCGTGTCCCGGGGACGCCCGCGAGGCTTCGATGCTGGAAGCGGAGGCGGCGCTGACGGCGATGATGTGCGGGGCCGATGCCCTGATTATGAGAGGACCCGGCGCGGCCGACATGGCCCGCGTGTACGGGGAGGAGCTTGCGGACCTCTGATACCATGACCGAGATCGACGGAATGAGATTGGATTCGCCCGCATTCGCTCTGACGGTGTCCGACGCCATGCTGCCGGATCAGACGGAGGAGCGCCTGGAGATCCTGGCGATGCTCTCCGAGGCGACTGGGAGGCTGCGCTTCGTGCGCGTCAGGGACGATGCGATGGATTCCGGGATGTTCATCGACACCGCCGTTTCGGCGGCGTCCCTCGGATTGGGACTTATCCTGGAATCCGACGTCCCCTCGAACCTCCTCGCGGCCGCGGAGGCCCTTCCCGGGAGACGCCCGCTCCTGATGTCCCCGAACGGGGACCAAAAGGGGATCGTCGGCATCGCGGCGTCCCTCGGTTGCCCCGTTCTGATATCCTGTCCGGTTCCCGAGGACCTTCCGGGACTCCTGCTCCTGGCCTCCGGCCTCGGATGCGAGGACGTCGCGGTCGATCCGTGCGCGGTCAGCATGAAAGGCTGCCTGGAATCCACCGTCCGCACCGCACGCATGATGGTGTCCGGGGATATCCCCGAAGCTCCCATCGCGTGCAGGGGATGGTCCGGGGAATACGCCCTGTCCATGGCATCGGTGTCCGTCCTGTCCGGAGGGACCCTGGCGATCCTCGACGATCTGGACATCCAATCCTGCCGTGTGCTCGGAATGCTCATGGACGGCATACGGCCCGTATACTTCCGAAGCGGTCGGAGCGTCAAGGCTTTTAACATCTGAAGATTCCGGAGACTCAGTGCACATAACCAGGTTCTCACGCATCGACACGGTCTCTTGGCCGGGGGAATACCTCTCGGTCGTCCGCCTGAGCGACGGCGAAGGCGACGGCGAGAACGTCGCGGAGATCGCCAACATCATCCGCGGCGACAAGGATTCGATCGATGCCGTCATGCTCGTGCCGGAGGGCGGGGACATAGAATCCATCCCCGGGATCCATCGCATCATCAGGGAGTTCAGACCCCCCGCCACGCACCTCATCGTCGTCACGTCCGGCTCCGACCCGAGGGCCCTGGACGACCTGATAGGCGCCGGCTACGTGGACCGCGTGGCGTTCCGCTTCGAGGACGTGCCCGATTCCACCCGCCAGAGGAGTGTCGAGGTGGCGCTTCGCCAGGACGTCCGCGTGTCCGTCTGTCCGGTGCTCGATCGCACGAAGATGACCTCCGAGGACGTGCTGAGGATCGCGGACATGTCCCCCGGACATTCCGAGTTCGTCCTTCTGACCCCATCCGATCCGAACAGATGTTTCAAAAAGAAGGACCTGAACGCCCTCGTGAAGTCCCTGAAGGGGCACGCGAAGAACGTCCGGGTCCTGGAAGACGTCAGAATGACTTGAGGTCCAATCCGACGACCGGGTTGAGCTTCCTGCTGCTCTCGTTGACGTACAGCACGGGGGCGTCGGCCTCCTCCTTGAACCTGGAGATGACCTTCGCATCCTTGGAGAAGATCCCGGCGGACATGCCGCACTCGGTGTTCGAGAGCTCCTCGAACGCCTCGTCCAGTGTGGCGACGACCTTCACATCGAGGATCGGCAGCCCCGAATCCATGTATCCGAGCTCGTTCTCCTCGTCCAGTCCGGAGACTATGACAGGGGAGACGTAGTTCTCCTGGTCCGTGTCCAGGCACCTGGGCGCCTTGGCTATGACGAACGGGGCGTTCTCCAGCACCAGGTCCTTGAACCTCTTCGCCGCGTCTGCGGATATGACGGGTCCGGTGAACGTCCTGTCGTAGACCGGCTCGCCGACCGAGAGGTCCTTCATGATCTCCACGAGAGCGTCCACCAGCCTCTGCTGCTCGTCCATGGTGACGATGACCTTCGAGCAGGAGTGTATGCGCTGACCGCTGTAGGAGAAAGCGGACTCGATGATGCTGCGGGCCGAGCCCTTGATGTCGCCGGGGCGGTAGACCAGTGCGGGGCTCATGCCCTTGAGGTTGTTGACGAACCTGAGCTCGTCATCGACCTGGAGGAACATCATGTCCTCCATCCTGTCGCCTGAGCCGGATGCCACCACTCCGCGGAGCCTCATGTCGTTGGCGAGCTCCTGGGTGGACTCCTCCTCGTTCCTGTCGACCACCAGGTTCAGCACCCCTCCGGGGAGCCCGGACCTATCGACCGTCGAATAGAAGTCGAATATGGGCAGGGGGCACTTGTTGGACGGGTTCATGACGACCGCGTTCCCGGCGACCATTGCGGCGACGGCGTATGCGACGGGGGACGCGAGCGGGGAGCTGTGCTCCGTGATCACGGCCCACACGCCGGCACCCGCCTTCTTCAGACCGGGGGCCTGCTCCGTTATGGATCCGAGGGACGCGATGAGCGAATCCACCTCGTTGAGGGCGTCCTCGCGGGTCATCCCGGATGCGACGGAGACCATGGCCGCGTAGTGCATCCTGCGGGCCTTGAGGCCGTTGAGATAGGGTGCGAAGTACGAGGCCCTCTTCTCGGCGGGGACCTTGGCCCATTCCTTGACCGACCTCTCGGCGGCGTCGACCGCCGCCTTCATCGTGCCCTTCTCCGGCTCCTGGAACGAACCGTAGCGGATCGTGTGGTCCACGGGGCTCTCGAGATAGAACAGGTTGCCGGAACCGATCTTGAAGCCGCCGATGTAGCAGGGGTGGTCCTTCTTCTCCCCTCCGAGGACGGTGTCGAACTCCTTCTCGAAAAGACGGCCCTCCTCGGTCGTCTGGGTTTCCGGAAGGACAGCCTCCGAAATGTCTGCCATGGATGCGTGAACGGACCGCCGACATTAATTGGTTGGGGAGACGGCGCCCGGCAGATGGCGCCGTCCCCGCAGGTGTTTGTCACTGGTTGTTGAACATGGGCGAGGAGAGGTACCTCTCGCCGGTGTCCGCCAGCAGGGCGACGATGGTCTTGCCGGCGTTCTCGGGCCTCTTGGCCAGCTGGATGGCGGCCCAGACGGCGGCTCCGGAGGAGATGCCCACGAGGACACCCTCCTTCCTGGCGACCTGGCGTCCGGTCTCGAAGGCGTCCTCGTCCTTCACCCTGACGATCTCGTCGTAGACCTTGGTGTCCAGCACGTCCGGGACGAACCCGGCGCCGATGCCCTGGATCTTGTGGGGTCCGGGGTGTCCCTCGGACAGCACGGGGGAGCCGTCGGGCTCGACCGCGACCACTTTCACGTTGGGGTTCATGGACTTCAGGAACTGACCGACTCCGGTCAGCGTCCCGCCGGTACCGACGCCGGCGACGAAGATGTCGACGTTCCCGTCGGAATCCTCCCAGATCTCCGGCCCGGTGGTGCTCCTGTGGACCAGGGGGTTGACCTTGTTGATGAACTGCCCGGGGGTGAAGCTCCCGGGGGTGGACTCCGCCAGCTCCTTGGCCTTCTCGATCGCTCCCTTCATGCCTTTGGACCCGTCGGTCAGCACGAGCTCCGCGCCGTAGGCCTTCAGGATGTTCCTGCGCTCGACGCTCATGGTATCGGGCATGGTCAGGATGATCCTGTAGCCCTTGGCGGCCGCGATGGACGCCAGACCGATCCCGGTGTTCCCGGAGGTGGGCTCGATGATGACGGACCCCTCCTTCAGGAGGCCCTCCTTCTCGGCGGCCTCGATCATCCCCTTGGCGATCCTGTCCTTGACGCTTCCGGCCGGGTTGAACAGCTCCAGCTTCACGACGACCCTCGCCTTCAGGTCGTTCTCCTTCTCCAGTTTGGTCAGCTCCAGCAGGGGCGTGTGCCCCACGAGCTCCGTCACATTCGTTCTTATTGCCATTTCCTCTCACTCCTCATCGTAAATATCCTTCTTGGGCTTCTTGAGCCCCTCGATCTCCAATCCGTTCTTCTGGGCGTAATCCCACAGGGCCGCGTGCACGGCCTCCTCCGCCAGGAGGGAGCAGTGGATCTTGACCTGCGGGAGGCCGTCCAATGCCTCCATGACCGCCTTGTTCGTCAGCTGGAGCGCCTCCTCGACGCTCTTGCCCTTGACCATCTCCGTGGCCATGCTGCTGGTTGCGACCGCCGCCCCGCACCCGAAGGTCTTGAACTTGCAGTCGCGTATGATCCCGTCATCGTCGATGTCCAGGAAGATCCTCATGATGTCCCCGCACTTCGCGTTCCCGACGGTCCCGACCCCCGAGGGGTTCTCTATCTCCCCCACGTTGCGGGGGTTGGTGAAGTGGTCGATGACCTTGTCGCTGTAGACTCCGTCGTACATCCTCATTCCTCCTTCTTCTGAGACTTTATGAAATCGTCATACAGGGGCGAGAGGCTCCTGAGCCTCTCCACCGTCGCCTTGAGCACGTCGACCGCACGGTCGATGTCCTCCACGGTCAGGTCCGCCGGGATGGAGAACCTGAGCGATCCGTGGGCGGTCTGGTGCTCCAGGCCGATGGCCAGCAGCACGTGGGACGGGTCCAGGGAGCCGGACGCGCACGCCGATCCGGTGGACACGCAGATGCCGTTCATGTTCATCGACATCAGCATCCCCTCGCCCTCGATGAAATCGAAGCTGAAGTTCGCGTTGCTCGGCAGCCTCTGCGTCGGATGGCCGTTGAGGCGCGAGTAGGGGATCTCCTTCAGGACGCGTCCGATGAGGTGGTCCCTCATGGCGATCTCCCTGTCGGCGCGCTCCTTCATGTCCGCCTCGGCGAGCTCGGCGGCCTTGCCGAATCCGACGACGCCGGGGACGTTGGTGGTCCCTCCGCGGATTCCGCGCTCCTGCTCCCCGCCGTGGATCAGCGGGTCGAGCCTGACGCCCTTCCTGATGTAGAGGAACCCGATCCCCTTCGGTCCGCCGAGCTTGTGCCCGCTGGCGCTGAGGAGGTCGATGTTGTCCCTCTTGACGTCTATGTCGATCTGCCCGTACGCCTGGACGGCGTCGGTGTGGAAGAGGACGTTGTGCTTCCTCGCCACCGCTCCGATCTCGCGGATGGGCTCGACCGTACCGATCTCGTTGTTGGCCGTCATCACGGAGATGATGGCCGTGTCGGGGCGGATGGCGGCTTCCACGGCCGCGGGGTCCACGAGTCCGTACTCGTCGACGGGGAGGAACGTTACGTCGATCCCCATCTTCTCGAGGTACTCGCAGGTGTTGATGATCGCATGGTGCTCGATTGACGAGACGATCACGTGCTTCCCCTTGGCGTGGGGGCCGAACACCGCGGACTTGATGGCCCAGTTGTCCGACTCGGAGCCTCCCGACGTGAAGTAGATCTCGTCGGGCTCGGCGTTGATGACGTGCGCGATGGCGGCCCTGGCGACCTTGACGGCCTCCCTGCCGGGCTTTCCCATGGCGTGGATGCTGTCGGGGTTGCCGTACTCCTCCATGAAGTAGGGGAGCATCGCGTCGAGGACCTCCTTGCGGACCTTGGTCGTCGCCGCGTTGTCCAGATAGATCGTCTTGTTGGTCATTGTGTGAATCCCCTTAATTCCTATTTGATTAGTAGGATATCATTCCGCCTTTATTTCAAACCTTCGGGGTCGACGGTCGGAATCCCGCGCACGGAGGAACGGAGCGCGGGACCCGATCGTCCTGTTCAGATCTTGGCGAACGCCTGGTCCAGGTCGGCGATTATGTCGTCGATGTGCTCGGTCCCGATGGAGAACCTGACGGTGGATCCGGTGATGCCCTGGTCGACCAGCTCCTCTGCGGACAGCTGGGAGTGGGTCGTGCTCGCGGGGTGGATCACCAACGACTTCACGTCGGCGACGTTCGCCAGCAGGGAGAACAGCTTCAGGCTGTCGATGAACCTCTTGGCCTCCTCCTCGCCTCCGGCCACCTCGATGGTGAAGATCGATCCGGCTCCGTCCGGGAAGTACCTCTCGTACAGTGCATGGCTGGGATGGTCCGGCAGGGACGGGTGGCTGACGCTCTTCACCTTGGGGTTCTTCTTCAGGTAGTCGATGACCTTCAGGGTGTTCTCCACGTGCCTGTCGACGCGCAGGGACAGGGTCTCGAGCCCCTGGAGGAGCACGAAGGCGGTGACCGGCGAGATCGCCGCACCGGTGTCCCTGAGCAGGATGGCCCTTATCCTGGTGACGAAGGAGACGTTCCCGAGGGCCTTCCAGAAGCTGATCCCGTGGTAGCTGGGGTCGGGCTCGGAGAGTCCGGGGAACTTGCCGTTGCCCCAGTCGAACCCGTCCCCCTCGACGATGACCCCTCCGAGGACGGTGCCGTGGCCGCCGATGAACTTGGTGGCCGACTCGACGACGACGTCCGCGCCGTGCTCCAGGGGCCTGAAGAGGTACGGGGTGGCGAAGGTGTTGTCCACGATCAGGGGCACTCCGTTGGAGTGGGCGATGGCGGAGATCCTCTCGAAGTCCACGATGTTGCTGTTGGGGTTGCCGAGGGTCTCGACGAACACGGCCTTGGTGTTGGCATCGATGGCCTTGGCGAAGTTCTCGGGATCCTCGGGGTCCACGAACTTCGTGGTGATGCCGTAGGCGGCGAGGGTGTGCTCGAACAGGTTGTACGTTCCGCCGTAGATGGTCTTGGAGGAGACGATGTTGTCCCCGGCCTTGACGATGTTCAGGACGGCGTAGGTGATGGCGGCCGCACCGGAGGCGACGGCGAGAGCGGCGGTCCCGCCCTCGAGGGCGGCGATGCGCTTCTCGAATACGTCCTGGGTGCTGTTGGTGAGGCGTCCGTAGATGTTCCCTGCGTCCTTGAGGCCGAAGCGGTCCGCGGCGTGCTGGGAGTTCTTGAAGACGTACGAGGTGGTCAAGTAGATCGGGACCGCCCTGGAGTCGGTCGCCGGATCGGGCTGCTCCTGCCCCACATGGAGCTGGAGGGTCTCGAACCTCTGTTTCTGTGCGTTGTTCGGTCCTTTGGGTATGTTGGCGTCAGTCATGGTGTATCACCGATTTTCGTCTAAACCCTAGTAGTTCAGTGGGATATATAAATCCTATTATTCCCATAGGAAATGGATATTTTATTCCGATGGGAATAATGTTATTCTTGGGAACCGGGCGCAAATTGGTTATGCGGGCCGACGATTGCGTCGGGCATGGAGAGGTACATCCTCATCGACCACACGGCCGACATGATGGTCAAGGCGTTCGGAGGGACCCTTGAGGAATGCTTCGGGAACGCGGCGTATGCGCTGTTCGATCAGACCGTCGACCTGTCGAACGTCGGGACCGACGAGGTCCGCGAGATCCGCGTCACCGGGATCGACGATGAGGACAGATTGTACTCGTTCCTCTCCGAGATGCTGTTCATAGAGGATGCGGACAACCTCGTCCTGAAGGAGTTCGACGTGTCGTTCGACGGCGACGACGTGGTCTGCACGGCGAGGGGCGAGACCCTGGACCGCTCGAAGCACAGGCTCAGGTCCGAGGTCAAGGCCGTCACCTATCATATGATGAATATAGACGGGGACGAGCCGTCCGTGACGGTCCTGTTCGACGTCTGAATATCACGGTCCGAGGCAGCCGATGGGGATCACCAGGACCCCGTCGGGTCTGACGTGGTAGAATCCTGTCCCGGTCAGCACCGCGAGGAACGACGGTCCAGTGCCATCGGCCAGCTTGGTCTTGTTCCCGAATCTGATGAGATTGCGGGCGCCCTCGTCCTCCCCGCTGTTCAGCTCGACCTCGATGGCGCACCATCTCCCGTCCGCGAGGACCACGATCGCATCCACTTCCAGTCCGGATGTGTCGTAATAATGGTACACCTGTCCGTCGAGGACCTGGGAATACACCCTGAGGTCCCTGATGGCGAGGGCTTCGAAGAGGGATCCGAAGGCCTTCATATTCCTGAACAGGTCGTCGGAACCCCATCCCAGTGCCGCGATGGCCAGCGACGGGTCGCAGAGGCACCTCTTCGGAGACGCCACGAGTCTGGCCTTCGATGCCAGAGCCGGCCTCCAGGCCGGGATGTCCTCCACGACGGATATCCTCCTCAGGGCCTCGACGTAACTCATGACCGTCAGCTGGGAGGCGCATCCTGCATTATGCAAAAAACAAATCTCGACCTTTCCGACCCGATGGAACGCCGATGCCCGCGGAACGTGCCTCGACAG
>CAVIUM010000036.1:0-18407 GCA_963645865.1 Lachnospiraceae bacterium | reverse complement strand
GTTCGAGGGACCTCGGTGATGCGGTGTCTTGGCTCGAATCCGCGAATCTGATCCATCGCGTCGTCTGCACCGAGAAGCCGGCGGTGCCATTGGCCAATTCGGCCGACGGCTCGAAGTTCAAGCTGTACATGTGCGACTGCGGCCTGATGTCCAGGATGGTCGATGCTAGACTGCCGATGTTCCTGTACGACGAGCTGAAGGACAGGGCGGATCCGGACTACCGTGGCGCCGTGGCGGAGAACTTCGTCCAGAACGAGATCATGTCCGCGATGGACAGCGAACCGTTCTATTGGAAGAAGGGGAAGTACGAGGTGGATTTCCTGTATCCGCAGGCCTGTGCGTCATTCCGATAGAGGTCAAATCCGGGAGCAAGGTCAGAGCGGTGAGCCTGAAGAACTACATCGACTCCTACTCTCCCGAGAAGGCGGTCATACTGTCCAAGAATCCTCCGAAGGAGGGGAATGTGGCATCGGTCCCGCTGTGCATGGCCTGGAAGGTGAAGAGAATCGCAGATAATCTGGAGAAGAAGGTGTTGGAGAGAATAGGATCGTGATCGACACCACGTGTCTGCAATCCTCTTGTCTATGAACCCATGCCAGACACAGAATCGTGCATTTGAAATGAGGGAACTTCTAGAAAAAATGCATCTGAAATGAGGATAACGGAATCCTGCATCACCGCCCCGTCTGCCACACCTTATCAACAAGGCCAGCATTCACCCCGGATATGACATTCTCACCTTCGGGATACATGGCGGAGGTCAGGAGCAAGGTCCCCCTGGTCCACCACATCACGAACTACGTCACGGTGAACGACTGCGCCAACATCTGCATCTGCGCCGGCGGCTCCCCCGTGATGACAGATGCCGCGGAGGATGTCCCCGCGATGGTCTCCATCGCATCGGCCACCGTCCTGAACATCGGCACGCTGAACGACAGGACCGTCGAATCCATGATGGCGGCCGCCAGGATCGCCTCCGTCGCGAAGATCCCGGTCATCCTCGACCCGGTCGGCGCCGGAGCGACCGAATACCGCACCCGCACGGCGGAGAGGCTCATGAGCTTCGGACCCGCCGTCATCAAGGGCAACGCCGGCGAGATCGGCGTACTATCCGGCATCGGAGGGGACGTCAAGGGCGTCGACTCCCACGGATCCAAGGACACCGCCGAATCCGCTAGGCTCTTGGCGGAGCGCATGGGATGCGTAGTCGTCGCCACCGGCGAGGTCGATTACGTCTCCGACGGGAAGAGGACCCTGAAGCTCTCCAACGGCTCCGCCCTCCTCGGGAAGGTCTCCGGCACCGGATGCATGGCATCGACCGTCGTCGGATGCTACGCGGGCGCCTGCGGAGCATCCGTGGAATCCGTGGCTGCGGCAATATCGGCGTTCAATGTCGCCGCCGAGCTGGCCGAGGGCCAATGCAGGGGCCCCGGGACGTTCAAGCCCGCCCTCCTGGACGCGCTAGACTCCCTCGACGCCGCCGATCTCGATTCGAATGTCAGGTGGGATGAGATATGATAGACACAATTCTGGAACACAACAGGGAATTCGTCGAGAACGAAGAGTACCACGAGTACACCGCGACCAAGTACCCGCGCTTCAAGACCGCCGTGATATCGTGCATGGACGCCCGCCTGGTGCATCTGCTCCCGGCGGCCCTCGGGCTGGAGGACGGCGACGTCGTCCTCATAAAGAACGCCGGAGGGAGGATGACCGACCCGTACGGCGAGACCATGAGGTCCATGCTGGTAGCCATCTACGAGCTCGACGTGGTGGACATAATGATCATCGGCCACACCGACTGCGGAGCGCAGAAGATCAGCGCCGAGAGCATGATCGGCCACATGACCGCGCGCGGGATCCCCATGGAGACCATAAAGAAGCTCGAGGACGAGGCCGACCTGGACAACTGGCTCGCCGGATTCGACAACAACGAGGACGACGTCCACGCGACGTACAGGGCGCTGAGGGAGCATCCCCTCCTCCCTTCCGACGTGAGGATCCACGGCTTCGTGATCGACATCGTCACCGGGGAGCTTACCAGAGTCGTTTGATCAAAGCATTTTAAGGTCGCCGGTCACCCTGTCGAGCTCCGAACAGGGGGCCGGACCTATCCCGATGCATGTGGCCGTTCCGGGATCGACCTGCGTGCGGCCCGCATCGCAGATGAGGCAGACGTACAACCCGCGGCTCCTGGCCTCGGACATGTAGCGGATCATCTCGTCCTTGTTCGGCACCTTCAGAACGACCTTCTTCTGACCGGAGTCCATCCAGGAATCGAAGGCCTTCCTGTCCTTCTTCTCGGCCCTGAGGGCGCAATCGACGGACGCGTGACCGACCTGGGCCGCCATCTTGCCCTTGCCCATGTCCAGGTCCGTCCTGACGAGGACGACCACCTTGTACTCCTCGCCGGAGGAGAAAATGCCGAACGCCATGGATGCTCGATTGCGATTCGATATTTAAAATTGGCACCCGCTCAGCACAGCAGGATGTCGTAGCCGGCGCCCGCCGATTTCCCGTAGTAGGTGAACCCGCCGTCGTATCCGTAGCAATCGGGGACGAGGCCGATGCCCCTGTACGGGGTGACCGACGAGACCCAGAACCTGGAGCCCCCGATGTCGGCCGATATGGCGGTTATCCCGGAATCCACGATGGTGGACGGGCCGTACACGTTCACAGCCACGGCCCACATGCCGGGCATCCTCGCCAGGCCGACCTCGATGCCGGCGGATTTCATCAGGGACGCGGTGAGCACCGCCAGGTCCCCGGAATCGCCCGCGCCGGAGTACAGGGTCTGCACCGGATACGCCCAGTAGACGGTGGCGCCGTGCAGGACGTAGTCTTCGCGCTCGTCGAAGCACGCGGATACGAACTCCATCAGGCATGCCGCGTAGTCGGCCGACTTCGGGACCCCGCCGAACACCGACGAGTACGCCGCCCTTATCCTCCCCTCCAGGTCGGAGACCTGGTCGGCATCCACGAAGCGGGAGGCGGACTGGAGGGAATCCGTCCCCCTGCCGGGGACGTCCGACAGGGCCGCGAGGTACGACTCCAGCGTCACGGTGTAGCTCACGGACAGCTTCTTCCCCAGATGCTCCCACACGTAGCGCTCGGTGCTGTCAGAGTAGTACGTGAACGAACCGGTGCGGACCTCCTGCCCCTCCTCGCCGTCGAAGTAGACCGATACGGTCCACGAGCCGGTAGGGCGCTCGATCCACGTCAGCATGGGGGCGTCCTTGGTTATGGAGAACGACGAGGCGTCGCTGTCGCAGCGCACCTCCCAGAAATACGACGGATCCTCCGTCTGCGGGACCCCGGTCAGGGTGACGGTGAGCCTGTCGTCCTGATCCAGGGCGAGACGGAAGCCGTCGGACACGAATCCGTCGGACATCACGACGTAGGTGCGGTCGTCTATGACGAACGCCCCCTCGGGCGGTCCCGGCGTAGGCTGCGGATCCACGACCTCCACGGGCGCGGCCGATAGGACCACGAGCAGGACGGACATCACGGCCACGAAAACAACGGCCGCGGCGGTGATCTGCCTGACGCGGCGGTCGATGTTCCTCAGGAACCTGCGGCGCTCGCGCACCATGGAGCTGGTATCCGCTCCGCAGTTCTGACAGAAGGGTGTGTTCCCGACCTCGGCTCCGCAGTTCGGACACTTCATGGGTCGGGAAGGGGTTTCAGAACACCGTGGTGTAGGTGCAGACGATCGACACGTCCTGATAGGCGGAGAACACGACGGTCCTGTCCTGGGACAGGTTGAGCTGCGTCTCCCTGCCGTCCTGGATCAGGGTGATGATCACGGGCCCGTCGGTGCTGATGAACTTCAGGTCGACGGCCGTGTTCTTGGCGACCTTCACATCCCCGGAGACGTACTTGCCCTCGTACTCGAAGGCGGCGTCGGCGACGGTCGCGCCGGTCATCAGGGACATGGTCACGTCGATGCAGTCGGCGGGGACCTTGGCGGACTCCGGGACCTCGTCGGACCAGGCCTGCAGGCAGACCCTGTCCATGTAGACGACGTCGTCCCCGAAGGAGGCGTAGGACCCGTCGGCGGCCTCGTAGAGCAGCCAGGCGTACCCGGAGACCCACACGGAGCCCTCGGCGGGGATGTATCCCCCGAACTCGTTGGCGTACTTCGAGTTGACCTTCTCGCCGAAGTCGTACACGGAGACGGTCAGACCGTTGTCCGCGATGTCGACCTGCTTCAGCACGAGGATGTCGAGATCGTCGTTCAGACTGATGGTGAACGAACCGTTGTCGCTGGCGTACAATGCCGTCATGGGCTGTGCGACGCCGTCGGAGACGGTGCCGGCGACCCCGTCGCATCCGATGGTGAACGTGACGGGCTGGTCGGCCTTGACGATGTACGGCGAGCTCATCAGCGCGCCGTCCGCATCGTACAGGGAGATCCCCGACTCGGCGGTGATCTTGTACGTCTCCCCGGAAGCGAGGTTGTCGTTGCCGTCCCCGCTCATGGCGAGGACCACGATCATGGCGGCGAACACCACCATGGCGATGCCGGTGATGTAGCGCACGGTCCTCAGGGGCCTGCCGTCGGACTTGGCGCTCCTGTTGCGGAGCGCGTCGCGGACCGAGGAGGTCCTCTTCTTCTTGGCCGGGGCGGCGTCCGCCGTCGCGGCCTCCGCCTCCGAGCCGGCCGCGGGGGTCATGCTCAGGGACGGGTAGATCTCCTTGAAGGAGACCTTCATGTCCTCGGGGGTCTCCTCGGACACCCTCACGAAGATGCCGGAGGATGCCATCTCGAGGCCCTGGTGCGCCATCCCCTTGACGAAGGTCATGGCCGGAACGAGGGGCTCGTCGCCCTCCTTGGCGATGCCGATCGTCAGGGGGTAGACGGAGACGACGCTGAGGGACAGGCCGAACACCTTGGAGATGTCCGACATCTTCCCGAAGTAGGAATCGAAGTTCTTGGGTCCGTCCTGGCCCACGGCCCTCATGTACCTGGCGCCGAGGACGACCATCATGTAGTCGGTGTCGAACCCGAGCTCGTGGAGGTAGGACAGCAGGTAGAGCATGTACCCTTCGACGAATCCCCCGTCCCTGGAGGCGGCCTTGATGGCGTTCCTGGTGGGGGTCGGGTCCTTGCTGACCCTGCGGGTCCTCTTCATGAGGATGGAGCAGCTCAGACCGTAGTAGAGCGCGCCGGATTCGGAGTAGAACACGGATGCGACGCCCTCCTCCACCATCCTCAGGAGGTTGGTGGTGACGGTGGACCTGGGCATGTTGACGATGTTCACCACATCGGTGACGCACAGGGGCCTCTCGTAGATCGCCTCGACGAGCTGGGTCTGGATGTCGTTCATCAGGAGGGCGACCCCTCCGTCGATCTCGACGACCATGAACTTCTCCGGCTCGGCCATCTGCGGGAGCGACGTGTTCACGTAGGGTTCGGGCTCCGGCTCGGACCTCTCGTACACGACCTTGATCCTGACGGAATCCTCGGTGCTGAAATCCTCGGAGGATGCGACGGACAGGGTCTTCCCGGTGGCGTTCTCGATCATGTACTTGACGAACAGCGACAGCATGTCCATCTTGCCCTTCATGGACGCATCGCCCTCGAACACCATGGTCGGGGGGTTGAGCGAGAACACGCTGAGCTTGAATCCCGTGACGGCGCAGAAGCGTTCCTTGACGGCCTGCATCACGGAGTCGATGGAGCCGGTGCCCACGGCGTCCCTGTTGGCGGCCGCCAGGTCCTTCGCGTACCTGGCGCGGAGCTGCCCGTGCTCCAGGCCGATCTCGGCCAGGTAGCTGTCGAGCATGTTGGCCACGCTGGATAGCCCGGTGTAGCGGGCGTCGGGGGATGAGAAGACCTCGCGGGACTCCGCGACGGCCTCGGGCGACGGTTTGGACGAGCCGGCGATCCTCAGGGCCAGGATGGAGTAGTAGACCTCCTTCTTGGCCGGGTCGGGCTTCGACCTGACGATTATCCCCGCGTCGACCATCTTGTCCAGGACGAAATGGAGGGACGAGGAGGGCAGTCCGAGGGCCTCCGCGATATCGCTCGGCCTCTTCTTTCCCCCGCATAGGATATCGTACACTGCGATCTGCTGGGGATCGGACATTGCCACGACCCCTTTCTCGGTCATGAGGACCGCGAAATCACGCAGGTAGTCATCTTGCGAGCGCATGAAGGCGCTTATCGCTTCTGCTTATAATAAAAGAAGGGAGGATGGCTCGGAATCGGTGCGAACCCCGCATCGCAGGAACGGCATCCTCGGACGCACCTTGAGGATCAGATCCCTCAGTTCGTGGGCCGCGGCGCGCGGGTCCTCCTGCGCGACGACCGCCGAGACCACGGCCGCGGAATCCGCTCCGGCGCGGATTACATCCTGGATGTTCCCGCGGTTGATTCCCCCGATGGCGACCACCGGAACGTCGACGGCCTGCCTGATCTCGAATACCGCCCCAAGCCCCAGTCCCTGCTTTGCATCGGGCTTCGTGGAGGTGATGAAGATGGATCCGACCCCGAGGTAGTCGGCCCCCTGCTCGACCGCTTCCAGCGCCTGCTCCACGGTCTGCACGGAGGCTCCGATGATGGCGTCTTCCCCCATGAGCCTGCGCGCCTCCGATACGGGCATGTCCGACTGTCCCAGATGCACGCCGTCCGCACCGGAAGCCATGGCGATGTCCACGCGGTCGTTCACGAAGAAGAAACGGTCCATCTCCTGCGCGATCCCGGCGATGATCTTGGCCTGTGCCAGCATCTCCCTCCCGTCGGTGTGCTTCATGCGCAGCTGGACCGCATCCGCCCCGCCCTCGTAGGCCATCCTCGCCACCTCGGCGTCGGAGCGGCCGCGGGAGAGGTCGGAATCGGTGACCACGTACAGATCGAACATGCCGCGGACATGAGGATGCGCCTATATCGCCGTTGGCCTCCGTCGCAAGGTATTTCACGGAGTCGGGGGACTCGGAGGGCGTGAGCATCCTCTACCGCTACGGATCGACATGGTACATCAACATGACCAACAGGTGCCCCTGCAGGTGCACGTTCTGCGTCAGGAACAGCACCCGGAGGCTCGGCGACGCCGACGACCTGTGGCTCGACCATGAACCGACCGTCGACGAGGTCATGGCCGAGATCCGTTCGAGGGCCTCCGACGCGAGGGAGATCGTGTTCTGCGGGTACGGGGAGCCGACCGAGCGCCTCGACGACCTCCTGGAGATCGCAAGGAGGATACATTCGGAGACGAGGGCCCGCGTCCGCCTGGACACCAACGGCCTCGGGAACCTGGTCAACGGCAGGGACATCGTGCCCGATCTGGCACAGGTGCTCGACTCCATCTCGATCAGCCTCAACGCCCCGGATTCCGACGAATACATGGACGTCTGCGGACCGAAATTCGGGAAGGATTCGTACCCCGCGCTGATCGCGTTCATCGAGGAGGCGAAGGACCTCATACCCGACGTGACCGTATCCGTCGTCGGAGGGAGCATATCCGAGGAATCCGAGGAGGAATGCCGTCTCATGGCGGAGCGGTGGGACGTTCATTTCAGGGTCAGATGAGGCCCTCTGGCACGTAGTCGCGGGCCCCGAACCGCCGACCGAACCGTTTATCTATAGTAATAGTATGGGCGCCTTTTGATACAGATGACTGGCGAAGGCATCAAAAAGAAGAGGGACCCGATATTCTCGGTCTGCTTCGTCGTTTTCGTCGTAGCATGCGTAGGCATCTTGGGTGTCTACGTCGACGAACACTACCTGCAAAGTGATGAAACTAAAGTCGCCTACGGCGACAAGGTCACCGTCGACTATGTCGGCTCGTTCTACGCCTACAACGGCGAGTCCAACGCCGTCGTGTTCGACACCTCGATCGCCAGCGTCGGCAAGAACGATGACATCGCCAAGGCCAACAGCTTCTCCAAGAGCTCCTACTCGACCTTCAGCGTCACCGTCGGAAGCAAGGGGGCCCTCGAAGCCTTCGAGAACGCCCTGGTCGGACACAAGGTCGGGGACACCGTCAAGGTCATGATCCCCGCGGGCGAGGGATACATCGCCCCCGCCGGATCCGTCTACGAGAACGTCAGCACCACCTTCACCGTTCCCGCGGTGCAGGAGATGACCAAGGTCCAGTTCACCGACGTCTACGGAAGCGACATCACCCTGACCGCCGGGACCTCCGTCCAGATCACGACCGCCTACGGATGGACCGGACTCGCGACCCTCGTGAGCTCCACGAACATGGTCGTCATCCAGAACATGCCCACCAGCGGCGACACCTACCAGTACATCGGCAACGACGACAGCAAGTACGGGAAGGTCAGCTACAAGGTCAACAGCATCTCCGAGGACAACATCTCCGTGACGATCTCCTTCAGCGACACCAAGGATGTCGGCAGCGGCAACATCGCCATGATCGAGCTCAACGTCGACGGACAGAAGGTCTACATCACCGGAGTCGGAAGCAACACCTACTCCTACAAGACCTGCCAGGAGACCTACAACGAGGACCTCTACTTCGAGATCACCATCAAGACCATCGGGTCCTGATTCTCCCGAGGGGCTCCGCCCCTCCAAACACGTTACGGGGGACCTCCCCCGGATTTCTACAATTCTTCAGAATAATATCGAGATGCCGGGCCGTGGCCCGGCTGGGGTTTCAAAGGATCTCTTCCAGCTTGGAGAGCATGTCCGCGGTGTCCTTCGCGAGGAACCTGACGACGCGCTCCTTCTTGGAGCCCTTGTCGACGAGGGCGTCGGGGACGGACTTGGATTTGGAGAGGGCCTTCTCGGTCGACTCCATGAACTTGTCCTTGGCCAGTTCGACCTGGACGGACTTCAGCCCGACCTCCTCCATGACGTCGAGCATGTCCGGGGTGCAGGCGAGGCTCATGATGCAGCGCATCTCGGGGTAGCGCTTCATGACCGCCATCAGGATGTAGGACAATCCCTCGGCGGTTCCGAACTTGGCGGGTCCGCCCTTCCTGATCATGCCGTTGTGGACGGTCAGCCTCTTGTCGATGGCCGCGATCTGCTCCGGACCGGCAGCGTTCCTCATCGCCATGGCGATGTTCATCCCGTTCTTGGGGACCAACTCCTCGGGAACGATGTCCAGGATGCGGGATGCGGCGGAATCCAGGGCGTCGAGCACCATGAACCCCTCGCTGTCGCCGTCCCTGACCATGGGGTTCACGACCTGGTCCCCCTTGCCGATGGGATACTGCTTGGCGATGGCCTCCTGGATCAGCTCCCTGGACTTGAACACCGCATTGGCGACGTCCATGCCCTTGGCCATGTGGGCCGTGATGTACGAGGACAGGACGCATCCGCTCCCGTGACCGGCCTTGTTCAGACGGGGATACTCCATCTTGGTGAACTCCGAGGACAGATAGAGGAGGTCGACGACGTTGGGCGCCTGGAAGTGCCCGCCCTTCATCAGCACGGCGGAGCCCTGCTTCCCGATGAGCTCGGCGGCGAGCCTCACATCGTCCTTGGTCTTGATCTTCATCTTCGCGAGGACCTCGGCCTCGCTCTTGTTCGGGGTGACGAGCTCGCAGATCGGGAGGAGCTTCCTCCTCAGCGCGTCGGCGAGGCCGTCGTCCATCAGGGAGCTGCCGGTGCCTGCGACCATGACCGGATCGACTATCAGGGGGGCCTCGTGGTCCTCCAGGATGTCGGCCACGGTGCCGACGATCTCGGCGCTGTACAGCATCCCCGTCTTTATCGCTTTGATATCGGCGTCCTTCAGGACCGCCTCCAGCTGCTCTTTTATGAACTCCTCCGGCAGCGGGAAGATGCCGTTGACGCCGCGCGTGTTCTGCGCGGTGACGGCTGTGATGACAGTCGCGGCATGGACCCCCACGGCGGACATGGCCTTCACATCGGCCTGGATGCCAGCGCCCCCTATCGAGTCCGAGCCTGCGACCGTGAGTGCAGATCTCATGCCTGACCCTATAATCTAAGCTTTATATAGAACGCGTCAGGGAGATCCGAAAAACGCACTGTCCGAACACGCCGGAAACGCGCCAAAAAACGTTAAATACGGTCGTCCACAGTCAAGGCGCGATGAAGGTCTACAGCGTTAATTTCCTCCTGAAAGGAAAGACCCCGTACAAGGATCTGGCGCCGGTTTTCCCGGATATCCTCAAGATGCTCCTCGAGGAGATCGGACAGATGCCCGAAGAGGAGGAGATCCTCCAGATGCTGATCGACCTCAACGTCTCGGACCTGGAGAAGAACAGGAAACCCGAGGGATACAACCGCAAAGGGAAGGTCCGCCTCGTGTTCCCCATGGACAGGAACGAGTTCTACATCAAGACCTACATCAAATCCCAGGACCTGAGCCACATCGCCGACAACATCAGCAACATGCTGACCGCCGCCGGGATCAAGTTCACCACCGTTCAGAACGAGGACGTCGAGTTCTGAACATCGTCCAAAAACCTCTTCATCCCTCTATTCGACAGCCGTAAAACGATTCATCCGTTGCACTTTCGCTCAAAAGGATTGTCCTCGAAATCATCCCTGAGCATCTCAATGATGTCTTCTACGGACATATTGTCGTAGATCTGTCTTCTCCAGAGCGTATAATCCCCACAGACCGAATCCTCCCTTTCTCCCACCATGTGAACTCTCCGCAGCCTCACAACATACTATACAGCCATAGAATATATGAATTGCCATTATTAGTGACTTCTCAGAGTTGCTGACCTTCCATGACCTGCGGTCGTACAACGAATCCTTTCATCGGTCGAGAGAAGAGCTTTTTGGATACTCCACCCGCTGGTTTAAAATACAGCATTATTCAACTGTCCAAATGACCACCGTATGGTATTAATACACCCTCGATATGTCCATATTTGTCGACTAGAATAGACAAATGTCTAATCACCTGACACAGTGATGGACATGTGTCGATTCCTTTCGACCGACAGAGATGATACATATGGGCAAGGAGGAAATCCTCAGCGATCTGAAGACATCCATCGAGACGTGGAACATCGCGCTGGCGCAGGAAGCCACGCAGAAGGCCGTGGATTCCGGACTCACCGTCGCGGAGATCATCGCGGACGGCCTCGGAAAGGGAATGGAGACCATCGGAGTCAGGTTCGACAAGGCCGAACTCTTCCTCCCGCAGGTGGTCGCCGCCTCGAAGACCATGGAGGCCGCCCTCAACATCCTGGAGCCCCTGATGTCGCAAGGCAAGGGGGCCATGAAGGGCACGGTCGTCATGGGCACCGTCGAAGGGGATATCCACGAGATCGGGAAGAACGTCTGCTGCGCCATGCTGCGCGGTGCCGGATACAAGGTCATCGACCTCGGACCCGACGCCACCGCCCAGGATTTCATCGATGCCGCGGAGGAGAACGATGCCACGGTGCTCGCCGGATCGGCCCTGATGACCACCACTCTCGAGGCACAGAGGGAGCTCGTCAAGACCGTCAAGGAGTACGAGGCGCCGTACAAGTGCATCTTCGGAGGAGCCCCCTGCAGTCAGGAGTGGTGCGACGAGATCGGTGCGGACGGTTATTCCGCCACGGCGAACGAGATCGTCGGCCTCGTGGACGGGCTGATCTGACCATCCTCCTCCCCTCCGCCCGACCTTTGATCCCCGTCGGTCGGAGGGGCGAATAACTCCTCCAACCTACTATATTTAAACTAAACCTATCTGTTGTAAAGTTATACTTATATTTTTTCTATAATTTTTTTCGACCTGAAAAATCTCTATTTAATGATATCTATCAGAACTGCGATATCAAGTTGGAACATATATCCAAATGGACAGAACCGACAGACTTATTGCAAATGGTTAAATAGCGTCCGAAAGGGTCTTTTCTTCCAAGGAGGGCGGTCCGGCGACCAGCGGGTCTCTAAAACCTAGCCAGCGGGGTTCGACACCCCGGCCTTTCGCCAGGTCAGTGTTTAGAATGATTGGATTCACAGATCCCCAGATTCAGCATCTTATGGAATACGGCGACGCCGACTACTCGCACATGGAGTTCGAGGACGCGGCCGATCGCGACAAGCAGTTCGCCAAGCTCATGTCCAAGACGGAGGCGGCGAACGATGCCATGATCAGGGGGATGATCGCCAATCCCACCAGGCACGACCTCTCGGCATTGGAGGCGAGGATCGCCGAGGCGCTCAGGGCCAGGGGTTTCATCGAGGTCAGGACGCCCACGTTCGTATCGGTCCAGCAGCTCTCCAAGATGACGATCACCCCCGACCACCCGCTGTACAAGCAGGTGTTCTTCATAGACGACAAGCGCGCCCTCAGGCCCATGCTCGCCCCGAACCTCTACGTGGTGATGCGCAGGCTCAGGGACCACACCGACGGACCGGTCAAGATCTTCGAGATCGGACAGTGCTACAGGAAGGAATCCAAGAGCTACAGGCACCTCGAGGAGTTCACCATGATGAACCTCGTGGAGCTCGGGCCCGAGGGAGACCCCGTCGATTGCCTCAAGACGTACATAGCCGACGTCATGGAGGCGGCGGGATTGGATTACACCCTCACCCGCGAGGAGTCCGACGTCTACGTCGAGACCCTCGACGTCGAAGTCGACGGGACCGAGGTCGCCTCGGGAGCCGTCGGACCCCACAGGCTCGACGCCGCCCACGACGTCCACGAGGCCTGGGCCGGAGTCGGATTCGGACTGGAGAGGCTCCTCATGCTCAAGAACGGCAAGAGCAGCGTGAGGAAGACCGGCAAGAGCAACACGTACCTCAACGGTTGCAAGCTCGACTGATGACCATGTCAATCCACGGAGGATCCTAGGATGAGACTATGCATCGTCGGCGGAGCCCTGCAGGGCATGGAGGCGACCTTCCTCGGTCGCAAGGCCGGTTATGAGACGATCGTCATCGACAAGCGCGCGGAAGCGCCGGCGCTCTCGATATGCGACGAGCCCCACGTTCTGGATCCCCTGGAGGACCCGTGGGGCGCCATGGAGATCTTCAGGACATGCGATGCCGTCCTCCCCGCGTGCGAGGAGCACGACCTGCTCTCGGCGCTGGACCGCATGCTGGCCGATTCGGGGATCAGATTCCTGTTCGACCTGCACGCATACGACACCTCGCAATCCAAACTGGAGTCCAACGAGCTGATGACGAAGGTCGGAGTCCCGCTGCCCGGCAGATGGCCGGAGTGCGGATTCCCGGTGGTCGTCAAGCCGTCCTCCCAGAGCGGCAGCATCGGCGTGTCCGTGGCCCACAGCGAGGAGGAGATCCGGGCGGGGCTGGAGAAGGTCTCGTCCCTCGGGGACGAACCGGTCATCCAGGAGTTCGTACACGGCAAGAGCGTATCGATCGAGGTCATCGGGGACGGGAAGGACGCCCGCGCCTACGTGACTACGGAGGTCGTGCTGGACGGCGGGTACGACTGCAAGGAGGTCCGCTGCTTCCCCGACATCCTGGACGATGAGCAGCAGGCGGTCTTCGAAGACTGCTCCCGCAAAACAGCCGAGGCCCTGGGATTGAACGCCCTGATGGACGTCGAAGCCATACTGACGCCCAAGGGCCTCAGGTTCCTGGAGATCGACGCGCGCATCCCCAGCCAGACGCCCGCCGCGATCTACACCGCCACCGGGATAAACCTGCTCGAACAGCTGGTCGGATCCGGAAAGGCGCCCGTGAAGGGCACGGGCCGCTCCGGGATCTACTGGCATCTGCATTTCAAGGACGGCGTGTTGAGGACGACCGGGGAGAAGGAGTTCTCCCACGTATCCGAACCCAGGATGGATTCCGGACTGTTCGGATCGGACGACTCGATAACCGACTACGCTCCCGAGAAGAGGGAATGGCATGGCACGTTCATGGTCTCGGGGGACACTCCGCGGGAAGCGGAGGACCGCCGCCTGTCGGTGATACGGGCGATAATGGAGGAGTGCGGAACGGAATCGTTCGTCGACGCGGCCCCCAAGGAGGCATGATGGAATGACAAGGCTCACATCTGATATGATATGGGGCGTCCCCGACGACGAACTCGACCTGGACGGGAAGCTCCTGAAGACGACCGGCAAGACGGTGAAAGGGATAGCTCTGGAAGCCGCCGGATTGGACTGCGGCGACTACGACCTCTCGAGGTTCGCGGCCGCGGCCGTCCCGATCACATCCGGACTCGGGATCATCGGCGGATTCGCGAAATCCGTCGACGCCATCCTCACGAGGCTCGGCATGAGGAGCTTCGTGACCGACGCCACGGACGTCTCCGGATTCGCGGAGGCCGTGTCCAAGGGGGCGGAGATCGTCATGATGTCCGACGACCCCACGTTCATCGCTTACAACACCGTCGAGAGGAGATTCACCGACAATTCCTGGGGCACCGCCATGGGATACTCCGTCTGCCTGAAGAACGCCGCCAAGGGCGTCGAGGGGAAGGATGTGCTCGTCGTCGGGGCCGGCAGGGTCGGGGCATGGGCCACGAAGATCCTCCTCGGATGGGGTGCGAACGTGTCCGTCACCGACATCGCTTTCGAGAAGGCGGAGGCTCTGATCCCCCTGGGAGCGAAGGCCGTGAAGGGCGTGGAGAAGGCGATCTCCGACAACACCCTTCTGATAAATGCCGCACCTTATATCATCCCCGGGGAGATTATCGCACAGGGTTCCATAATCTCCAGCCCGGGCGTCCCCCACTACTACGATCTGGAAGGGAGGACCAGGTGCAAGGCGATCATCCACGATCCCCTGGAGATCGGGACCGCGGTCATGGCCGTGAACAGCGCGGCATACACGATCAAGAGGGAGGAAGGCCTGTGAGATACGGAATAGCATTGGACATCGGGACCAGCGGACTGCGCTGCCAGGCGCTGGACCTTGACACGGGGAGGACCGTGGGCACCGTCATAACGGAGCGCCACCCCATCCCCGGGATGAACGTCATCGACCACGTCAACTTCGCCATGAAATCCGGCGAGGACGTGGCCCACGGATTGATCATCGAGACTGCGAACAACCTGTTCGCGCAGCTCGGGATCGACCTGTCCCTCGTGGAGAAGGTCGGGGTCTGCGGGAACCCGTTCCAGCTGTCCCTCTTCCAGAACATCGAGATCCGCGACCTGGCCTACGCCGGGAAGAACATGCTGAAATCGCTCGGTGTGGTGTCGCCCCCCAGGGACGGGGACGTCGTCTCCGCCGAGTCCGTCGGACTCAAGGGGATGCCGAACGCCAAGGTCATCATCCCTCCCGCGGTGAGGCACGAGATCGGCGCCGACGCCATCGGGATGATGATGCTCACGGACATCCTCGACGAGAAGGAGCCGTGCATCGTCGTCGACTACGGCACGAACGCGGAGATGGCCCTCGTGGTGGACGGGAAGATCTACAGCGGCTCCGCCGCGGCCGGACCCGCCCTCGAGGGGCAGCAGATCAAGCGCGGGATGCTCGCCGCGCCGGGGGCGCTGAGCGAGCTGAAGATCACCGACAAAGGCTGGAGATGCTACGTCCTGGACGACACCCTCGCCCCCGTCGAAGGGGATCTGATCGACCCGCTGACCGGGAAGGTCCTCGAGGAGGGCCCCATGCACGGCAAGGCCGTCGGCATCACCGGAACGGGTGTGATCGCGGCCCTGGCCAACGGCATGACTTCCGGGATCATACACCCGCCCAAGATCGAGACGCCCTCGGGCACACTGATCCTCCAGGACGGCATCGAGATATCGTCCGCAGATGTGGACGAGGCCGGAAAAGCGATCGGCGCCCTCCGCGCCGGATTCCTCACATTGATGGACGCCGCCGGCGTGTGGGTCGACGACGTGAAGAAGGCGTACATGTCCGGCGCATCCGGACTCTACGTGGATGCCATCAAAGCGCTGGAGGTCGGCATGGTCGCCCCCGGTGCCAAGCACATAGTCCAGTTCGGGAACACGTCCATCGGGCTCGCCAGGAAGATCGTCCTCGGGGAGGTGGACCTGGACGGCCTCAGGGAGTTCGCCAAGCAGCTCCGCGCCGACCACGTCATGTTCGCCACGTCGGAGGTCTTCAAGAACCTCTACTCGGTGGAATACTCCGTATGGTGCACCAGCATGCCCATGTCGATGTACAACGACATGCTCGACATGTACTCGCTCCCCCACATCCCGATCGAGTTCGACGTATCCCAGGTGAAGGTGGAGAGGCAGGCGATCCGCGATCTGCCGGACACCGAGGAGTGCAAGGTCAAGATCGTGAAGTCCGGGACCCTCCTGACAGGGGTGGTCGAGGGCTGCATCGGATGCAAGAAATGCGTCAAGGAGTGCCCGGAGAAGGCGCTCTCCATCGATGCCGAAGGTGTGTCGGCCCACAGGGCGACGATCCAATCGGACCGCTGCGCCGGCACCGCATGCCGCAGGTGCGAGAGGGCCTGTCCGAAGAAGGTCCTCCACACGGACCAGCTCAGCCTCACTTGATGAGGATGCTGTCGACGCCGCGGCAGGTCTTCAGCTCGGCGATCGCCTCGGGCGGGATCTTGCTGTAAACGACTACGGCAAGGACCGCCCGGCCCTCGTCACCGCGGTCGTCGACCATGGCCTGCCTGACCGACACGCCGTATCTGTAGAGGACGTCCGTGATCTCGGCCAGGATGCCGGGCATGGTGGCGTCCGTCGGCGTGATGATTATCGACGAGCACCCAATCACGGGGGCGAGGTCCACCATGGACAGGGTGCTCCTGATCCTGGAGAAAACGGCATCCAGTTCCGGGGTGGATGAGATCTTCTCGAGCGTGGTGCGGACGACCCTGCGGTCGACGTTGCACGCCCTCCCTATGGCCGAATCCCCCTGTTCGACGTTGCCGCAGTAGGCGCGGCCCTCCCTGACGCTCATCCCGAATTCCAGAAGGAGGTTCGCAACCCTCTCCTGCGAGGGGTAACCGGAGAACTTGTCGCCTACTATGTCCATGCGGCTGCATGATTTGATTCATTGATAAACATTTTTGTGCATTCGGTCGAAATCATGACCGACTGATGCACGGTTGATCAGGCTGGCGATGTAACCGGCCCCGAACCCGTTGTCGATGTTGACGACGCTGACCCCGCTGGCGCAGGAGTTGAGCATCGCGAGGAGAGCCGCCACGCCTCCGAAGGATGCGCCGTATCCCACGCTCGTCGGAACCGCTATGACGGGGCAGTCGGCCATACCCCCGACCACGCTGGCCAGGGCCCCCTCCATCCCGGCGACGGCGACGATGGCCTTAGACGTCAGAATGTCCTCGGAATGCGACAGCAGACGGTGGATTCCCGATACGCCCGCATCGTAGATGCGGACCACGTTGTTCCCCAAGGCCTCCGCGGTGGCGGCTGCCTCCTCGGCGACGGGGATGTCGCTGGTCCCCGCGGTTATTACGGAGATCTTCCCCCTGCGCTCGGCGGTGGGCTTCCCGGCGACGGCGATGCGGCTGACCGGGTCGTAGGCGATCCCGATCTCGGAAGAAACGGCCTCGGCGGATTCCGGGGACAGACGCGTGATGAGGACCGATCCCCCGCCCCTCGACAGGAGCGTGCGCGATATGGCGACGATCTGCTCGGGGGTCTTCCCGGCTCCGAACACGACCTCCGGGACGCCCTGACGGATCCCGCGGTGCAGGTCGACCTTGGCGAACCCCAGGTCCTCGAAGGGACTCCCGCGCAGGGAGATGACGGCATCGTCCACGGGCACATTCCCCGAGGCGACGCCTTCCAGAAGCTTCCTGAGCCCTTCCTCGTCCATCTCGGGGGATCACTCCGGCGGATCGAGGACGATGTCGTTCGTGTGGGCCCTCTGGCAGATGGTGCCGGACATCATGCCGAGCTCCTTCCATGCGGCGTTGAAGACACCGATGGGGCAGAGGCAGCCGGCGGAGACGGGTGCGCGGACCTCCGGGTCCACGATCTTGCTCCCGGCGAAATTGGTGGCATCGTCCATTGTTATGACCTTCAGGCGCTTGGCGTACTCCTGGATGTTGGAGCAGTCCGAGACGATGTCGACGTCGAGGTTCCCGTCCTCGCGCATGGACACCGTCACCTCGTGGACGTGGCTACACGTCCTCATGTTGACGATAACCTTGGATGGCATGGTATCACTCGTAGATGTGCTTCTGACGCTCCTTGGAGATGGCCAGGAGGACCTCGGCGATCTGGGTCGCCTCGAATTCGGTGAGGCTCACCTCCTCGCAGAGCTCGCGGTAGTGCTGCTTCACCTCGCGCTCCTTCTCCTCATCCCAATAGCGCTGCTTCGAGCTCTTCTTGGCTTTCGCGAGCTCGTCCGCTATCTCCATGCGCGTAGCGATGAGGTCGATGATCTCCTCGTCGATGGACTCTATCTGGCTTCTCAGCTCGTCGGTGTCGGGCATATCAACCTTGGTTTACGCCGAGGCGATTATATATGATTTTTCGGACCGGCGAGCGCCTGGCACCGTATACCCATCCAACCGTCGCGGGCGCATGAATATTATATAAGCGCTGGATTGACCGCACCATAGGAAGTG
>CAVIUM010000035.1:0-18458 GCA_963645865.1 Lachnospiraceae bacterium | reverse complement strand
CCCCCGGACACCGCGACTTCGTCAAGAACATGATCACCGGAACCTCCCAGGCCGATGCAGCCATCATCACCTGCAGCGCCATCGAGGGACCCCAGGCCCAGACCAAGGAGCACGTCTTCCTGGCCACCACGCTCGGTGTCAAGCAGATCATCGTCGCCATCAACAAGATGGACGCCGTCAAGTACGACGAGGCCAAGTACAACGAGGCCAAAGAGGCCATGATCAAGCTGATGAAGATGGTCGGAATCAAGACCGACGAGGTTCCCTTCATCCCCGTGTCCGCCTACAACGGCGACAACGTCAAGACCCCCTCCGCCGAGATGGGCTGGTACAAGGGACCCACCCTCATCCAGGCTCTCGACGCCCTCAAGGTCCCCGAGAAGCACACCGAGAAGCCCCTCAGGCTGCCCGTCCAGGACGTCTACACCATCACCGGTATCGGAACCGTCCCCGTCGGACGTGTCGAGACCGGAGTCCTCAAGCCCAACATGAAGGTCATGTTCGAGCCGTCCCACGTCCCCGGAGAGGTCAAGTCCATCGAGATGCACCACGAGCAGCTGCCCCAGGCTCTGCCCGGAGACAACGTCGGATTCAACGTCCGCGGTGTTGCAAAGAACGACATCAAGAGGGGAGACGTCGCCGGACCCGTCGACAACCCGCCCTCCGTCGCCAAGACCTTCACCGCTCAGATCGTCGTGCTGAACCACCCGTCCGTCATCACCGTCGGATACACCCCGGTCTTCCACTGCCACACCACGCAGACCGCGTGCAGGTTCGTGGAGCTGGTCAAGTCCATCGACCCCAAGACCGGCCAGACCAAGGCTGAGCACCCCGACTTCCTGAAGACCGGTGACATCGCCGTCGTCAAGCTGGAGCCGACCAAGCCCATGGTCATCGAGACTGCCAAAGAGTTCCCGCCTCTCGGAAGGTTCGCTATCCGCGACATGGGTCAGACCGTCGCCGCCGGAATGTGCATCTCCGTGGAGAAGGCTTGAATCCTCAGTGATTGAGATGTCGCAGCGCGCAAGGATCTCTCTCAGCGGTACCGACCCTGCAAAGGTCGACGGAGTCTGCAGCCAGATCAAGGGGATCTCCCAGAGGACTGGCGTGGACATCCGCGGACCCGTTCCCCTGCCCACCAAGAAACTCAAGGTGGCCTGCAGGAAGAGTCCCGATGGAGAGGGAAGCGAGACCGTCGACCACTGGGAGATGAGGATCCACAAGAGGCTCATCGACCTGGACGCCGACGAGCGCGCCCTCAGGCAGCTGATGAGGATCCAGGTTCCCGATGGCGTGAACATCGAGATCGTGCTCCGCAGCACATAAACCCCAAATCAAGCAGGGGGTTCGCCCCCTGCAACATTTTCCGATATCAACCCCCTATCCCGGCGATTCCGGGATATGTCCCTCCTTCTCCGCTTCTTCGTTCCGAACGTTTATACGTGACGCGAAAATGGGGATTCCCAGTGATCGCAATGAGAAGCGACGCAGTCAAGAAAGGACCCGCCGCGGCGCCTCAGAGGAGTCTCCTGAGGGCCGACGGTCTGGGCGACGAGGACTTCGACAAGCCCTTCATCGGCATAGCCAACTCCTGGAACGAGATCGTCCCCGGGCACATCCACCTCAACGAGATCGTGGAGGCCGTCAAAGAGGGGATCATCGAGGCCGGCGGAAGGCCCTTCACGTTCGGCGTGCCCGCGGTCTGCGACGGTATCGCCATGGGCCACAACGGGATGAGGTACTCGCTCATCTCCAGGGATGTCATCTCGGATTGCTGCGAGGTCATGGTCGAAGGCCATGCCCTCGACGGCTGGGTCGGCGTGTCGAACTGCGACAAGGTCACCCCCGGCATGCTCATGGCCATGGGGAAGATGAACGTGCCCGGATTGATCGTCACCGGTGGGGCCATGGAGCCCGGGGTCGGGAAGAACGGCAACATGGACCTCCAGTCCGTTTTCGAGGCCGTCGGCGCATACAGCGCGGGGACCATCGGCGAGGAGGAGCTCCACACCGTCGAATGCTCCGCATGCCCAGGAAGGGGGAGCTGCTCCGGTCTGTTCACCGCCAACACCATGGCATGCCTCACCGAAACGCTCGGTCTGAGTCTCACCGGCTGCGCCACAGCCCTCGCCGACGACAACAGGAAGCTGCTCATCGCCAGGGAGACCGGTAAGCGCATCGTCGAGATGGTCAGGAAGGACATCAAGCCCAGGGACATTGTCAACCGCGATTCGTTCCGCAATGCCATCCGTGTGGACATGGCCATCGGCGGTTCCACCAACACCGCCCTTCACCTGCCCGCCATCTCCAAGGACTTCGGATGCCCCGTGACCCTCGACGACTTCGACGAGATTTCCCGGGACACGCCCCATATCACCAGCCTCAGGCCCGCAGGGCCCTACGCCATCAAGGACCTCGACAGGGCCGGCGGCATCCCCGCGGTGCTCAAGGTCCTCAGGGACAAGCTCGTCGACGTCCCCGCGGCCAACGGGAAGTCGGTCTTCGAGATCGCGGATGCCGCGACCGTCAGGGACTCCGAGATCATCAGGCCCCAGGACAACCCGTTCCACAAGCAGGGCGGCATCGCCGTCCTCAAGGGCAACATCGCTCCGGACGGATCGGTCATCAAGCAGGCCGCCGTCAGCCCCAAGATGATGAAGTTCACCGGCAAGGCCAGGGTGTTCGACGGCGAGGCCGCCGCCGCGGAGGCCATCACCACCGGGAAGATCGTCGCCGGCGATGTCGTCGTCATCAGGTACGAGGGACCCAAAGGCGCCCCGGGAATGCCCGAGATGCTCTCCCCGACCAGTCTGATCATCGGAAGGGGTCTGGGAGAGGAGGTCGCCCTCATCACCGACGGGAGGTTCTCCGGAGCCTCCAGAGGAGGGGCCATCGGCCACGTCTCCCCCGAGGCGTACGCCGGCGGACCCATCGCAGCCCTGAAGGACGGGGACATCATCGACATCGACATCCCCGAGAGGAAGCTGAACGTCCGTCTCACCGACGAGCAGATCGCACAGCGCCTCAAGGAGGCCGTCCGCGTCGAGCGTCCGGTCCACGGCGTCCAGAAGAAGTACCGCCAGCTCGTCTCCAGCGGAGCCGACGGCGCGTACCTTAACTGATCCAAACCATGCCGGGGGAGACCCCGGCCATTTCTCCGATCATCGGGCCCTCATCGAATAGAGCAAATACGAAGGGGCCATCGAACACCCATGAAAGACCCCACCGCGGACGGATTCGCCGTCGACGAGGACGGCATGACCTCCGACGGGTACCGCCGTCTCGATCCGGTATGCGTCAAGGCGATGTACATCTCCCGCGCGATATCGCTCATCGTCCTGTTGGCGGTCCTTGCCGTCGCGCATTTCTTGCTGAGGGACTCTCCCGAGAGGGAGGCCCTCGGGATGGCTTCCCTGGCGATATTCGCCGTATGCGCCGTCTATTGCGTCGTATCCCCGCAGGTGTTCTTCCGTCGCTACAGGTACAGGCTCGACGACGACAAGCTCGAGATCAGGCGCGGCGTCATCACGATATCCCATATCCTGGTGCCCATAGAGCGCATCCATCAGGTCGAGGTGCAGCGCGGTCCGATAAACCGCGCCTTCGGTCTTGCGGATGTCATCGTGACCACGGCCGGAGGCGTCATCACGGTCCAGATGCTCGAGGAGGACGTCGCCGAGAGGATCGCCGACCGTCTGAACGAGACCGTCATCGGTATCCTGAGGTCGAGGGAGCGAGGATGGACCGGTATCGCAACCATCCGTCGGTGATCATCCAGTGGACCGTACCGATCCTCATATTCCTAGCCATACTGTTCGCCAACATATCGAAGGAGACCAAGGCGACGTTCGCCTTGTTCGTCGTGGCGGTGATCCTCCTCGCGATGCTCGGATATTCCGCCGTGATATGGAGGAAGACCTGGGTTTCGTTCGAGGATACGGAGATCGTCGTTCTCAGGGACACCGCTGTCACGAAGACCCTCAAACGCATCCAGTACACGCGTTTGGCCTCCGTCGGTATCAGGAGGGGGCTCGTCAACAGGCTCTTCGGAACGACGACCCTGATCTTCAACGTCAATTCCAGCGTCAACGGCTCCCAGCCGGAGGCTACGCTGACTCTGAGGAACGACATCGCCGAAGCGATACGCGACGACCTCAATGCCCGCATCTTCTCCAAGGAGTCCGATGTCTCCGAGGAGCTGTCCGTGGAATCCCTGGTGACGGTAAGCAACGTCGAGATCCTGTTCCATGCGCTGATATCGCAGCCCACTTCCAGGCTGATCACGTCCCTGCTGATGCTCGCCTATTCCATCATATCGGCGGTCTACGGGAGCGCGGGAGGGATGCTGGTCGCACTGCTCCTGTTGGTGATGAACGAGGTCGTGCCTCTGGCCAGGGAGATCCTCACGTACTGCAACTACAGGCTCTACCGCATAGGCGATACGGTGACCGTGGAGTCCGGTCTGATCGCGACGACCAGGCGTTCTTTCAAGTTGGGGAAGGTCAACACCGTCCGCATCAGGAGGCCGCTCATCGCCCGTCTGCTGGGGATGTCCACCCTCGAGGCGGAGGTCGTCGGGTTGGGTTCGAGGGACGGCGGTTCCATGGCCCCTCTGCTGTGTCCTCTCAAGAAGGATGCGGAGGTCGTGGAGCTCATGGGGGAGCTGATGCCCGAGGTCGTATTCGAGCCTGAACCGATCCGTCAGAGCGGAGGGGCGATGAGGTCCATGTCCGTGTATTACGCGGTCGTTTCGGCAATGGTCCTCGCGGTCTGCGGGGCCGTCGCATACCTGGGGTGGGGCGCGATTCAGAACATGGACTGGATCGCCAAGACATTCGCCGTCGCATCGCTGATCGCCATCGCGGTCGGCGTACCGCTGATCCTCGCGGGGCGCATCGTCCTCGCCCAGAGGAACAGAGGATTCGATATGGGAGGCGAATCGTTCCTCCTGGAATACGGGGGATACGATGTGACCTCCGAGTTCATCCTCTACGACAAGGTCCAGAGGACGGAGGTGTCGTCCGGCCCCATCCAGCGCAGGTTCGGTTCCGCCGTTCTGCAGACGGCGGTGATGTCGTCCGCAGGTTCCAGGACCATCTCTTCAGGACTGTTCCCTCCGGAGGAGCTGGAGCGTGTGTCCGCAGAGGTCATGGCCCGTATCCGCGACGGGAGATACGATTTCCGCAGGTACGAATGAGCTACCAGGAATCGGGTATATCGTCAATGGAACAGTATCAGGACCGCTTCCGGGTGCCCGATAACGTGAGCGGAAGATACTATCTGGGGTTCGATGCCGGGACGCAGAGCGTCAAAGTGGCCGTGTACGACGATTCGCTGCAATGCGTCGCCGAGTCGTCCCATCAGACGACCATACGCTATCCCGGTCCCCGCATGGTCGAGATGGATCCCGACGAGTATCTCCGCCTCACGATAGAAGGGATGAAGGATTGCGCCGGACAGATGATTTCGAAGGGATTGGATCCGCACAGCGTCAGATCCATCATGGGCGATGGGATCATCTGCGGGATAACCGGGATCGATCCCGAAGGCAATTCGATAACCCCGTTCGTCAATTATCTGGATTCCCGCACCCAGGAGGATGCCGATGCGATAAACGCGCAGAACCTCCCCATCTGGGGCGAGGAGACCGGGAACGCGGATGCGAGCTGCATGTTCCCTGCGCTGTTCGCCAGATGGTTCCAGCGCAACATCCCCGGATTCCCGGAGAACGGGGCGAAGTTCGTCCACAACGCGCCCTATGTCCTGATGCATCTGGCCGGTCTGAAGGCGGAGGACGCCTTCATCGACCAGGGCGCCATGTCCGGATGGGGCCTCGGATACGATGTGGAGCGCAAGAGGTGGTCCGAGGAGCAGCTGTCGATCCTGGGCATCGACGCGGGGATGATGCCCCGCATAGTGAAGCCGTGGGACATCGTCGGCGGGCTGACGTCGGAGATCGCCGAGATCACGGGATTCCGCGCGGGGACCCCGGTGTGCGGAGGCGCCGGGGACACGATGCAATCCATGCTCGGATGCGGGATGTTCCGTCCCGGGATGGCCGCCGATGTCGCGGGGACGTGCGCCATGTTCTGTGTCTCCACCGACGGGATAGTGCCGGAGCTCAGCAGCCACGGCAAGGGTCTGATATTCAACAGCGGGTCGCTGGATGACTCGTACTTCTACTGGGGTTTCATCCGCACAGGGGGTCTGTCCCTGAGATGGTTCAAGGACAGCGTCTACGGCGGGGATGTCGGATACAGGGAACTGAGCGCGGAGGCATCCCGGGTCCCCGCGGGTTCGAGGGGCGTCACGTTCCTCCCGTACCTCACAGGCGGATACGGCGACGAGACCGACGCCAGCGGAGCGTTCCTCAATATGACCCTGGACACGGACCGCGGAACGCTCTGGCGCTCGGTGCTCGAGGCTATCGGATACGACTACATCGGCGTGACCGACGAGTACCGCTCGGCCGGGGTGGATCTCGGAAGGATAACCATAACGGAGGGCGGGAGCGCCGACGATGTCTGGAATCAGATGAAGGCGGACATGATCGGAAGCGAGGCCGTCGTGATGAGGACCCGCGGCGGAGCGGTCCTGACTGACTGCGCCATGGGCGCGCACGCCGTGGGGGATTTCCCGGACCTCGTCGGGAAGCTGTCCGAGGCCGCGGAGGTCGACAGGTCGTTCTCCCCCGACGGGGGGAGGACGCGCCTGTACCGTTCCCTCTACGACGACCGTCGCAGGGTGATGAAGGGCATGATGCCCGTTTTCTCGGTCCTCAAAGGGATGACCGTTCGGTGAAGTATCTGCGACCCCTGTCCATCAGGTCCTTGAACGACGTCGGATCCTCGCTGAGCGCGGCCTCCACCACATCGTGGACGGCGCGGTCGAATTCGGTCAGCATGGTCTCCCTGGAGGAGTTCATGTGCTGGATCTCGTAGTACAGGTAGGGGTCCTCCAGAGCGACGGAGCGGTTGGTGTCCATCAGCTTCTGGTATGTGGTGGATGCCACGGACTCCATGTCGTCCACGGGGATACCGCTCCTCTCGAGGACGGTGAAGAACGCGATGTTGACCGCGTGGCTCAGCCCCAGGACGTAGGACATGTACCTGTCGTGGTCCTCCACGGGCATGATGCGGATGTTCCCGCCGTAGTTCCCGAGGAGCTTCATGGTCTCGTCGACGGCCTCCGCGGAACCGCAGTCGCAGAGGACGACGTTGCGACCGTACATGGACTCCGCCGAAGGCCCGAACATCGGGTGGACGGAGCAGACCTTCCTCCTGGATCCGAGGTCCCTGAGGACGTCTATGAACGGCGATTTCAGCGATGCGATGTCGAAGATCAGCGCGTCGGGCTTGCAGATGCGGTCCAGCTCCCTGAGCATCCCGCCGGTGCGGGATATCGGGATGGACACGATGATGACGTCGGCCCACTTCGCATCCTCGACGGTGAGCCCGTTGCCCGACGACGGGTCGATGATGTCCACGCGGTGGCCGGATCCCTTGAGTAGGTCGGACATCCAGCGCCCCATCTTCCCGAATCCACCGATGACGGCGACATGCCTGGCGGCGGACGCCGGCCTGGGCAGGGCGGCCTGCACCCCGATGGATTCCTGCATCATGATCCTGCAGATCTCCTCGGCGTACACCGGGTTCATGCCGTTCTCCAGGGCGAATCCCCTGTAGCGGTCGACGACGTTCCTCTCCTGCGCGATGTTGCGGACGGCCGATCCGGAGGCCACCTTGTCCTCCCCCACCATCTTCGCGAGCTCCAGTCTGCGCTTCATCAGCTTCAGGATGCTCTCGTCCACCTCACGTATCTCGTCCCTTATGTTGTCCAATGCCATCGGAATCCCCTCGCGATCTGGTCCGCCACGGTGAGCGCTGCCATCGCTTCAACCACCGAAACGGCCCTCGGCACGATGCAGGGGTCGTGCCTCCCCTCCACGGTGACGGAGTCGTCCGACTCGGTCCTGAGATTGACGGTGTCCTGAACGATGCCGATGGAGGGCGTCGGTTTGAATACCGTCCTGAAAACGACGGGCGCGCCGTCGCACATCCCGCCGACGATGCCCCCCATGTGGTTGCTCTCGGTGACGATGCGTCCGCCCCTCATGCGGTATCCGTCGTTGGATTGGGAGCCGCGCATCGAGGAGAGTTCGAAACCGTCGCCGAACTCCACCCCCTTGCAGGCCGGGATCCCGAACATCGCTCTTGCGAGCTCGGCGTCCAGCGCCTCGAACCATATGCCTCCGAACCCTATCGGGAGGCCGGAGATGATGCACTCCACGGTGCCCCCGACGCTGTCCTTCTCCGCACCGATGCGCTCGATGTGACCGCGCATGGAGTCGTCCAGATTGGATGTGCACGCCCTCGTCGCGAACATGCGGGAGCCGCGGGCCTCCTCGGCGGAACGGGCGCAGCCGTCGCACACCTCGCCGACCGATCTCGTGAACGCATCGACGGATATCCCGTCGCGGGCGATCATCTGCTTGGCGATGGCCCCTGCCGCGACGACGGCGGCGGTGAGCCTGCCGGAGAACTGTCCGCTCCCTCCGAGGTCGTGCTCCGGGAACTTCAGGAGCGCCGGGAGGTCCGCATGGCCCGGACGGGGGGTCTCGTAGAACTTGGAATATTTCGAACTGTCAGTGTTGAGGTTGGCTATCTTCAGGAGGATGGGCTGTCCCGTGGCCTTTCCGCCGATCACTCCCTGGACGATCTCCACCCTGTCGGCCTCCCTCCTGGGGGTGCCGATCTTCCCCACGGGCTTCCTGAGGGCCATCTCCTCCGCGACGAATCCCTCGTCGATGGGGAAGCCGGCGGGCACGCCCTCGAGAATCCCGCCCACGCAGGGCCCGTGGCTCCTGCCGAACAGGCTGAATCTGACCCTCTCGCCGAACTGGTGCATCAGGACGCCTCCGACCTCAGGCCGATGGATGCCATCGACGCGGGGAATCCCGGATATGATACCGCGGCGCATTCCGGATCGCCCATGACGACGGGCTTGTCGCACACTATCGACGCGACCGCGGCGGACATCATGATCCTATGGTCGCCGCGATGCTCCACACGCCCTCCGTTCAGCCTCTTCACCCCGTGGATGATGCAGCCGTCGTCGGTGCCCATGGCATCTCCGCCGAGGGCCTCAATCATGCGGACCGTCGTCTCGATCCTGTCGCTCTCCTTGAATCTCAGCTGCGGCGCCCCGTACAGCCTGCTGTCCCCGTCGGCGGTGCTCAGGAGCATCGCCACCACGGGGAACAGGTCCGGAGCGGATCCCAGGTCGACGTCGATCCCGTGCAGCTCCCTCCTCTCCACGATGACGGTGCGCCCTTCCACCGAGACGGTCGCACCTGCCTGCCTGAGGATGTCGATGATCCTCTTGTCGCCCTGCGGGTCCTCGATGTCCAATCCCTTCACGGCGCACCTCCCTCCGAGGGCGGCGGCGACCATGGGGAACGCGGCTGACGAGAAGTCGGCCGGGACGCTGTAGTCGCACGGCCTGTATCCCTGCCCTCCCGGTATCGTGAAGACGTTGCCGTCCCTCTCCGATTCCGCACCGAACATCCCCATCATGCGCGTGGTGACGTCCAGGTACGGTTCCGAGACCATCCTCCCCTCGACGGTGAGTATCGTTCCGTTGTCCAGCATCGGGGCGGTCAGCAGCAGGGAGGAGATGAACTGGGAGCTCACATCCCCCTTGATCGACACGTCCCCTCCCCTGTTCGGTCCCTGGACCGTGACCGGGGGGAGGCCGTCGTTGGACGAGCACCTGACGCCGCAGGATGTCAGGGCGTCGAGGAGCGGCCCCATGGGCCTCTTCTTCAGGGAGTCGTCGCCGGTTATCGTGACCGGCCTGTCGAACATGGAGCAGATCCCGGAGAACAGCCTCATGGTGGTCCCGGAGTTCTTGGCGTCCACGGGCACGGCCGGAGCGGACAGGTCCCCTCCGTCGATCGTGGCGGTGTCGCCGTCCATGGATACGGATGCGCCCATCGCCCTGCAGGCGTCGATGGTCGCAAGGGTGTCCGCCGACAGCAGGCAGCTGTCGACGACGGACCGTCCCTCCGCCATGGAGGCGAGGAAGAGGGCCCTGTGCGTATGGCTCTTGGAGGGAGGGGGAGAGACCTCCCCGTCGATGTCCCCTCCGCGGAATGTGATGGTGGTCATTCGGATCGCCTCGTGGAAGTCAAAATCGTTTCCTCCGGGTCGAGACCCAGATCCTCCGCGAACGAAGGTCCGTCGCCTTCCGGCACGACGATGGCCACGGCCGGCCCGGAGCCGGACATGCCGGCGCCGAGCGCACCCATGTCCACGGCCCTCTCCGCGACGGAGTTGTCCACGCCCTGGACGGAGGATATGATCCTCCCGTTGATCGTCATGGCCTCGAAGGGCCTGTCCATCGCGATGGCGATGGCCTCCTGCATCCTCGGGGCGGCGGCGTGGAGCGCCTCGATGGGCATGGTGGATTTCCTGATCTTGAATCTCGGGACGGAGATGACCACATCGTACCTTCCGATGTCCCTCCTGTCGAGGATCGCGTCCTCGCGGTTGTCGGTCATCACCAGGCCCCCCAATCCGCATCCGCAGGCGTCGTCGAAGGACCCTGTTACGGTGACCTTGGCCTCCCTGGCGCAGGCCACTCCGAGTCTTATGAGGTCCACGGGGTCCATCCCGTACCCTATCTCCAGGAACACGCTGCGGATTATGGCGTTGCATGCGGAGCTGCTGCTCTTCAGTCCCCTCGACACGGGGATGTCGGATTCGGTCTCAAGCGTCCAGCCCTCCGGTTCCTCGATCCCGGCCTGCTCGTACGCCCTGCGCACGCATATGCGTGCCATGGTCGTGTCCTCGGACTCATCGCTGAGTATGCGCACGGTGCGGTCCGCACCCCCCTCGGAGAATCTGGCGACGGTCGTCAGCCCCGCTCCGATGGTCGCCCCTATCTTGCAGGGCATGGCGTTGATCACGGTGATCGATCCGAACGATGTGCCGGTCGATGTCAAAGCTGTTCCCTCATGATATCGAAAGAATCCTCGACGCCGGTCCATATGCGGAACGACGCGGCTCCCTGTCCCGCGAGCATGTCCTCCCCGCGGGCCACTCTGCAGCCGACAGAGAGCGCATGGCGGACCAGCGGCGTCTCCTTCCCGTAGACCATGTCGAACACGGTCTGTCCCCTCTGGATGGCCGCGATGTTGATCGGATAGGGTCCGTCGGAGTACATCCCGACCGGGGTGCAGTTGACGATGAGGTCGTACATCATCGTCGATACGGATTTCGGATCCCGGAACGAGGCCCCGAAGTCGGATGCCAGGGATTCCCCGGTCTCCCGGTTCCTGCCCGTGACCGTCATGTCGCACCCGCATCCGTTGGCGAAGTACGCGAATGCCCTCGCGGCCCCGCCGGAGCCCATGATCAGCACGCGGCGGTCCTCCGCCTCGAACCCCGCCCTCTCCAGGGCGGTGCGGATACCGATGACGTCGGTGTTGCTCCCGACCAGTCTGCCGTTCTCGTTGGTGACGGTGTTCACAGCACCTACCGCGGAAGCGTCCCTGTCTATGGCGTCCAGATGGTCCATGATCTCCTGTTTGTAGGGGATCGTGACGTTCATCCCGCGGATATCGTAACCGCGGATGACCTCCTCCACCTGGTCCAGGTCCCCGGTCTCGAACGGGAGGTAGACGCCATCGATCCCGGCGCGCTTCAGGGCGGCCCCGTGCATGGCGGGGGATCTGCTCTTGGACAGGGGGTTCCCCAGGAGTCCGAGGATGACGCAGTCGTCCCCCAGCTCCTCCATGCGCTCGGCGCTCAGCTGCCCCGGAGCCGTCGGTTCGCCGACGTATCCGAAGGTGAACTCGTTCCCGAGGAGCGATGCGCGTATGCGCGTGACGGTGCCCAGGGCGCCCATCCCCAGGATGACGTGCCTCCTCCCCACGGATCCGGCCGCATCCAGTATGCTGGTGAGGTCCCTCAGGCTGTTGACCGCGTACGCCCCTTTGGCGATGTCGCAGTCCATGCCCCTGAGGGTGGATACTATCCTCTCCGCCGTGGGGGTGCCCTCGTAGTCGTGATGGGACGCGACGATCCCTATCCTTGTCTCCGGCCTCGGCTCCTCGCCGATGTCTATCATGCCCGAGAACCCTTCCGGCAGTATGCCGAGGTCCACCGGGCCGCGGTACGTAACGAGGAGGTCGCGGTCCTTCGCCTCCGGGACGGATCCCAGGAGGTCCAGGCGGATCTCCACCATCTTGGTATCGCAGGCATCCAGGTCGGCCGCCGATCCGAGTGAGGCGCAGACCTTCATCGGAGCTCCGTGATGGTCTCGTCGATTTTCATGCCGAAGTGGCGTCCGCCGGTCTCCAGCTTCGCGAGGACCCTGTCGCCCTTCTTCAGCGACGATACCGAGATCGCGCCGTCCTCGGTGACGAGCTTCACGGTCTCGGCGTTCTGCAGTATGGTGGAGTGCGTCCTCTCGCCGTCGGTGGCGGTGACCAGGACCATCGGTCTCTGTTCGACCTTGCATCTTCCGACGGCGGACATCCTGGTGCCGCCGTTCCTGTTGACGAGGACGATGCTGTCCCCGGACCTGTACTCCGACAGGTACCTGGTGCGGCCTTCGGGCCCCATGGCGTAGGCGTGCACCGCACCGGCGTTCACCCTGAACGGCCTGGCCGCGACGTATCCGTTGTCCTCGCTCTCGCTCTGCACGAGGAAGAGGCAGGCCGCCTGGGATCCGATGAGCATCCCCTCGCCGGGGACCATGTTCGTGACGGTGTCGACGCAGACGCGGTCGCCGATCTCGATGTTCCTCACATCGAGGACCTCCACTTCGGAGAGCTCGACGGTGCCGGTGTCCTGCAGTATGTCGGAGAATCCGCGCAGCGCGTTGGGGTCCTCGGTGCAGACGACCACTCCGTCGACCCCCTTCTCGAGGGTCTGCATGTACAGTCTCGCCTGCTCGGTGTCGTCCGCGCAGGCCAGGACCTTGGTCCCGGTGTCGCGGAATTTCGCGATCATGTTCTCGAGGGGGATGACGGCCCAGTCCCTGGAGTCCAGGATGACGCCCTCCCTCTTGCCCGCGAGGGACAGCGCGCGGTCCTGGTCCTCGGGGGTCCTGAGCTCGACGAGTTCGTATCCGTCGCTCAGGACGCCGCCGTCGTTCACGATGATGGTGACCTTCCCGAACTCCGAGAAGTCCTCGTCGCCGGGGCGGACGATCGCCGTCCCGATCCCGGATTCGAGCGCGGAGAGGACGAGCTCCTTGCGGTCCTCCTTGTCGTCGGGAACATCGGCCCTTACCCAGATCTCTTTGGATGCCATCGGGATCAGCTCAGGTTCTTCTTCATGGACTCCTCGACGGTGTATCCGTTGAGGACGATGTCCGAGATCGCGCGGGTCATGCCTTCGACGTTCCTGTGCTGGAACACGTTCCTGCCGATGGACACCCCGTGCCCTCCGGCCTGGATCGAGTCGTAGACCATCCTGAGTATGGCCTCGTCGGAGTCCATCTTGGGTCCTCCTGCGATGACGACGGGCGCCAGGGCGCCCCTGACGACATCCTTGAAGGTGTCCGGGTCGCCGGTGTAGCTGCATTTCACGACGTCCGCTCCCAGCTCTGTGGCCACGCGGGCGGCGTGGGCGATGGCCTGCGGGTCGTAGGAGTTCTCGATCTTGGGTCCGCGGGCGTAGGCCATCACGAGGAGGGGCATCCCCCATTCCTCGCAGTCCCTGGATATGCGTCCGACGTCGGCGAGCATGTCGGGTTCGGTCTCCGCTCCGACGTTGATGTGGACGGACACGGCGTCGGCCCCGGTCTTGATGGCCTCCTCGACGGTGGCGACGAGAACCTTGCTGTTGCTCGTGACACCGAGGTCGGTGGAGGCGGAGAGGTGGAGGATCAGACCGATATCGTTACCGCTGCTCCTGTGGCTGTAGCGGATGAGACCTTTGTGCATGAGGACGGCTGTCGCGCCGCCGTTGGCAACGTCATCCACCGTCTTCTTCATGTCGTACAGCCCCTCGGTGGGTCCGATCGAGATCCCGTGGTCCATCGGAACGATGACACAGTTGCCCGTGTTCCTGTCCATTATCCTCTCAAGCCTGACGCTCTTTCCGAACATAGTATCACCATGCTACGTGTTAGCACGCCACAACATGACCTCATATTTCATGGTTGCGCGCGCTCACGTTTACGTCCGCGCGTATGCGCGCGATTTCTTTAACCCATCGCCCGAACGTTCATTTTTCAGGAGATACCGTTCGAAATGGGGCATCCAGCCATGCTTCGGCCGTTCCCGTAAGGTATTTAATAAGGCCTGGATTACACGGGTCCAACGGGCTGATAGATCAGTTGGTTAGATCGCCTGCTTTGCAAGCAGGAGGTCGCGAGTTCGAATCTCGCTCAGTCCACTCAGTTCTTCAAAAAATCACTCCGATGAGGCTCCGCCTTCGAGTCCGGAATAAGGGAAAAAGGTTGGTCGCGGGCCGGAACGCGTCCGACCCGCTCGGGTTTCAGTCGAACTTGCCGACGACGGCCTTGATCCTGCGGACGCCGGCGGCCGAGCTCTCCTCCTTCTTGATCTTGAAGCCCTGGAGTTCGGCGGTGTTCTTCACGTGGGGTCCTCCGCAGATCTCGCAGGAGACGTCGCCCATGGTGTAGACCTTGACCATCTCCCCGTACTTGTCGGTGAAGACTCCGATGGCCCCGCGCTCCTTGGCCTGCTCGTAGGTCATCTCCTCGCACACCACGGGGATCTCGGCCTTGATGGCGTCGTTGACGAATTTCTCGATCTCGGCCAGCTCCTCGGGGGTGACCTTCCTGTCGAGGTTGAAGTCGAATCTGAGCCTCTCGGCGGTGATGTTGGATCCCTTCTGCTGGATGTCCGGGGACACGATCTTCCTCAGGGCGGCGTTGAGAAGGTGGGTGGCGGTGTGGAGCTTGGTGGTCTCCACCGCGTGGTCGGCGAGGCCTCCCTTGAACTGCTGGTCGGCGCCCATCCTGGAGTTCTCCTGATGGGTCTTGAAGCGGTTCTCGAAGTCTGCGACATCGACCTTCTTGCCCTGCTCGGCGGCAAGCTCCTGGGTCAGCTCGATGGGGAATCCGAAGGTGTCGTAGAGGCGGAATACCGCGGCCCCGTCGAGGGTCTCGGATGTCCCGGACTCGGCGATCATCTCGTTGAACCTCCTCAGTCCCTTGGTCAGGGTCTTGTGGAACTTCTCTTCCTCCGCGGTCAGGTCGTTCAGGATGGTCTCCCTGTTCCTGGACAGCTCGGGGTATGCTTTGGAGTACTCGGAGATGACGACCTCGGAGATCTTGGACATGCAGACGTCGTCCACGCCGAGCTTGGAGAGGTACCTGCTGGCTCTCCTGATGAGCCTCCTGAGGATGTATCCCTGTCCGACCTTGGCCGGGACGACCCCGTCGCCGAGGATGAATGTAGCCGCCCTGAGGTGGTCGGCCACGACCCTGAAGGCTTTGGTGTCGTCGGGGTTCTCACCGTATCTCTTCCCGGAGAGCTCCTCGACCTTACCGATGATCCCGGTGAAGAGCGGGGTGTCGTAGACGGTCTCGACGCCGTTCAGGATGCGCAGGATCCTCTCGAGCCCCATCCCGGTGTCCACGTTCTTCTGGACCAGGGGGATGAAGGAACCGTCGGCCTGCTTGTTGTACTGCATGAAGACGTTGTTCCAGATCTCGGTGTACTTCCCGCAGTGGCAGGAGGGTCCGCAGGTCGGGCAACATTTGGGGCGGCCGTCGTCGAAGAAGATCTCGGTGTCGGGTCCGCAGGGGCCGGTCTGTCCAGCCGGGCCCCACCAGTTGTCCTCCCTCCCGTAGAAGAAGATCTGGTCGTCCCTGAGGCCGTGGCTCTTCCAGAGGGACGCGGTCTCGTCGTCGCGGGGGATGTCCCCCTCGCCCTCGAAGCATGTGACAGCGAGATGGTTCGGGTCCATCTTCAGGACCTTCGTCAGGAGCTCGTAGCTCCATGCGATGGATTCCTTCTTGAAGTAGTCGCCCAGGGACCAGTTCCCGAGCATCTCGAAGAACGTCAGATGGCTCGCATCGCCCACTTCGTCGATGTCCCCGGTCCTGACGCATTTCTGGAAGTCGGTCAGCCTCTTGCCGGCGGGATGCTTCTCGCCGAGGAGGTACGGGACGAGGGGATGCATCCCCGCGGTGGTGAAGAGCACGGTGGGATCGTTCTCCGGCACGAGAGGTGCGGAATGGATCTGCGCGTGTCCGCGCTCCTTGAAGAAGTCGATGTAGGTCTCTCTCATTTCTTGAGCGTCCATAATAGCACTCCGATTGTATGGCGCCCGCTATAGCTCATCCATAGATAACTATTGGTCCGGATGCGGGCCGGACGGCATCGCATCGGCGAATACCCAGGTCGGGAGGGTCGGAAGTTACTCGAATCCTTCGGAAGCACGGCGGACGGCATCGTCCACGGGGCCCTCTCCGATGGATATCTCGATCCCGGAGCCGGTCAGGACGCGCATGGGCATGTCGCCGATCTCGCTGACCACTACGGTTCCGCATCCCTTCAGAGAGGATACGATGGCCGAGATGTGCTCCTTATGGCCCCCTCCCGATACGGGCTTGGAGCGGTCCACGGGGACCCTGCGGACCTGTTTGCAGCCCCCCTCCTTATTATAGGAATATATCAAGAAAGAAGAGGCGTTCCCGAACCCTCCCACGGAACCGTGTCCGTCGTCGGCTACGGCTATGAGACGATCATCCTCGACGGTCACCGGCCTGATGGGGCCGCATCCGGATCCGCATCCTCCGAGGTGGACGAACTCCTGCGACCTGTCCTCCCCGAGGAGTCCGATGGCATCGGCCCTGCACTGGCGGCAGTGCCTCATCATCCTGGCATCGAGCTCGCATCTGTCCATCATCTCCTTTCTCTCGGCGGGGGTGGGTGCGCGCAGGTCCGCGAATTTCGTTCCCTCGACGGGTATCAGAGGAAGGATGTTGACGATGTATGCTCCGAGCGCCTTCACCTTCTTGACCAGGGTGGGGATGTGTTCGTCGTTGATCCCGGGGATCATGACGATGTTGACCTTCACGGCCATCCCGAGCTCGGCGCACCTCCGGATGCCCTCGGTCTGACGGTACAGGAGGGTCAGGGCCCCCTCCTCGCCGGTGAGCTTCTCGCCTTTGAAGACGACGGAATCGTAGATCTGCGCTCCTACGGAGGGGTCGGCGGCGTTCATGGTGACGGTGACGAACCTCACTCCGAGGTCGTAGAGCCTGTTCGCGGCATCGGGAAGGGCGAGACCGTTGGTGGAGATGCACAGGGTGAGTTCAGGGAATTCGCTCGATACGAGTTCCAGCGTGCGGAACGTCTCCTCGTTGGCCAGAGGGTCGCCGGGTCCGGCGATGCCTATGACGCTCAAATTGGGGACGGCCTCCTTCACGACCCTGATCTTCTCGATGGCCTGCTCGGGTGTGAGGACCTCGCTGGTGACCCCCGGACGGGATTCGTTGCAGCAGTCGAACTTCCTGTTGCAGTAGTTGCATTGGATGTTGCACCTCGGCGCCACCGGGAGGTGCATCCTCGCGAATTGGCGGTGCGCCTTCTCGTTGTAGCACGGGTGTTTCTCCAACGCTTCCTCTATCCGCGGATCCAGAGACATGGGCGTGACGATTCCTGGGTTCCGATATATATTGATACTACGGGGATGACGATGTGATAACGCCGTTAAGGATACGAGTCCGCCATATAGTACTGAGAAGATGAGGAGGCATGGATTTCGTGGCGTCGATCATGCAGGACCTTAACCGCAACCTCGCGGCCGAGAAGCGGTCGCTGGAGGACATGGTCGGCGGGGAGCGCACGTACAGGATGCGCGACGGGTCGTCCATAGAGGTCCCGGAGGAACAGGTGATGCGCCTGTGGGATGTCTGCGATGATTCCGAGAGGATCCGCCTGAGGCTTCCGATCTATGTCGGGACCGATACTAGCGGCGAGATGTCGTCATGGAAGGTCGAGGGGACCGTCGAAGCATCCGTCATCGCGAAGATCCTGGGGAAGAAGGTGCACCGGGAAGGGTACCTGAGGCTCTACAATCCCGACCTGAGGGTGCTGAAGGACCAGATTCCCGACTGCTACCTGATGGTCTTCACGATGTGAACACATAGCGTTAAATAGAAGTGTGTGATGGAGGAGCCTGCGCGATGTGAAGTCGCGTGGCTGGCTGAATATGGCCCGCCGAGAGATTCGCATTGAATCCTGCGGTCGCGGAAGTCTTATATACTTCTCTCGACTACGCGGGTTTCACGCCCAGCTGGAAACGGCTGAGAATCACAATCATGCACCCGGACAGAGATCCTGTTTCGGGGAAGAGGTGCAGGGCTCCGTTAACGGAGGATGAGAACGGATCAAGTCCGATGACCACCGATCATACGAAACCTGGACGTGTGCTAGATCATACGCCAGCGGCGATGCTACGCCG
>CAVIUM010000034.1:0-18610 GCA_963645865.1 Lachnospiraceae bacterium | reverse complement strand
CGCGAGTCGGGACTTCGAACGGCCGTCTGATGACGGCAGACGAGGTCGCGGGAACTATCCGGGACACGACAAGGCCCGATGGATCCGCGACCTCGCAAACCGATTTCACATACTGTCCGGAAAAGTCTCCTCGTATCTGGCGACGGGCCCGTGGAACCACGGAGACTGGACTCCGATCGAGGGATTCGATTGAATCGGAATCGTTCGGATTTCTTGAAGCAATTTTCAGAACTATTGAATAGGATACTAGATTCGTTGGTATCCACCTGCTCGCTGTATCGGGCGAAAGGAGTTTTGACAATGACCGGAACGAGAGTGCTCACGAACGGAAGGATATACACAGTCAACATGAAACAGCCCTGGGCCGAGGCGGTCGTCATCCAAGGCGACAAGATCGCATACGTCGGCGACAACGAGGGTGCCCTGGCGTACGCTAAGGACGGAGTCGCGGTCGAGGACCTCGGCGGAAGGTTCGCGATGCCCGGGATCATCGACGGACATCTCCACGCCATCATGGCCATCGTGTACAGGGGGCTCATTGTCGTCCTCCCCACCGATGAACTCGACGAGATGAAGAAGAGGATCCAGGACTACATGGCGATCCACCCCAACGTCAACGCCTATCTCGGAATGGGATGGTCGGACACCTACTTCGGCGAGACGGGTCCGAACAAAGCCATCCTGGACGAGCTCTGCCCCGACAAGCCCATGGTCATCCTCTCGGCCAGCGGCCACTGCGGCTGGTGCAACTCGAAGGCCCTGGAAGTGGCAGGCATCACCAAGGACACGCCCGATCCGGATCCCCAGGCCGGCCATCTCTACTACCGTGATGCCGATGGCAACCCGACCGGTTATTTCAAGGAGAGCGCGACCGCCAATGCGATCCTCTCCGCGACCGATTACATCAACGTCGATCTGCTCGGCCAGTGCGCCGAGGAATTCGCCGCCGACTGTTCCGAGCTCGGCATCACCGCGCTCGTCGACTGCGGGAACTACGATTTCGCCGAGTTCCTCATGAACGACGAACTCATCGAGGTCCTGGAGGACAAGGAATGCCCCGTCCGTCTCGATTGCTGCGGGCTCATCGGCAACAAGCAGAACATCGACGTCGTGTTCGAGGAAGCCAAGACGCTCCACGGGAAGTATGTCACCGACAGGATCCGCTGCACCTTCCTGAAGATCCTCAACGACGGCACCCTGGAGAACTTCTCCGCCGCCATACCCGGCGAATATCCCGGGAACAAGTCGATCCAGCCCACCCTGACCGCAGACGAGCTCTTCCACTGGGGAGAGGAGGCCGCTAAGGCCGGATTGGATCTCAACGTCCACGCCATCGGTTCCCTGACCGTCCACGCGCTGGTCGAGGCCGCAGGCAGGCTCCGCGCCGCCGGTTACAAGGACATGCGCATCATCTGCTCCCACTCCGCCTACGTGTTCCCGGACGATGTGGAGAAGTTCGCGGAGTACGATATCATCGCCAACAGCACAGGACGCTGGTTCTCGTCGATCGCCGATGAGGAGACGCTGAAGATGGTCGACATGATGACCCAGGCCAAAGCATACCCCATGAAGTCCCTCAGGGATGCCGGGGCCAGGATATCCCTCAGTTCGGATTATCCGACGGACCCGACCACGTTCTTCCCCATGCCCAACATCGAGTGCGCCCACACCAGGAGGCCCATGGGCGAGAGGGACGCGGTCATCAGCCAGCCCGAGGAGTGCATGACGATCTCCGAGATCATCGAGGCCTACACCATCAACAACGCCTACGAGATGCGCATGGAGGACAAGCTGGGTTCCATCGAGGTGGGCAAGTACGCCGACATCGTGGTCCTGGAGCAGAATCTCTTCACGATCGACCCCTACACCATCCACGATGTGAAAGTCCACGAGACGATCATGGACGGTACCACCAGGTTCAAGAGAGACTGAGTTCCCGTTCCCGCGAACGGGGAGAAACACCTTCCCTCCGGAGTGGTCCCGTCCCGTCGTACGGGCGGGAACCGCTCCGAAGGAGTACAAGTTGCGAATCGGACGGTGTCGGGATACGGGATGGGTTTCTCATCCCGTCTCTCCCCATCATCCTTGATTCTTTTCGAGTTCCTCGGCGGTCTCTTCGAGATCCGTCGGGATGATGGGTTTGCCCTGGGCCTTCCTGGTCATATGGCCGCCGGGCCCTCCGCGGGCCACGTAGGCCTTCTCCAGGCACTCGGGGTCGTCGCAGACGAACGCCGCGAAGACGATGTTCTTGCAGGGCTTCCCGCAGAACTCGCAGACGTAGTCCTCCATGTTGATTGCCATGAGCGGTCAATCCTCTTCATCGGATAAACTGGATTCGGGTGCCGGAGGCAGGTCGAGGGACTCGAGCGCCTTCAGGATAAGCTTGCCCCTCTCCATCCCCTCGGGCGAGATGCACAGGGATTTGGCTTTGTGATTGCCGAAGACGAGGCCCCTCTCCTCGAGTCTGTCCAGGGAGTTGAAGTCGTAGCCCTTCCAGCTCCTGGGTGCGCCATATTTCTCTTGCCAAGAGGTCTCCACGAGCAGGGCCAGAACGAGATCGTCGAACAGCTGTTTGTCCATCAGTTCACGTCCATGCTGAACATGACCGATCCCGCGGAGTGCGTGATGCATCCGAGGGACACGATGTCGGCTTTGCCGATGTATGCGGGGATATCAGCGGGGGAGATGCCGCCGGAGGCCTCCACGAGGATCTTCCCGTCGACGTTCTTTACGGCGTCGCGGATCTCGCCGGTGAGCTCCGGTCCGCAGTTGTCCGCCATGACGATGTCCGCGCCCATCTCCGCGGCGGTCACCGCATCGGCGACGCAGGACACCTCCACCTCGACCTTCACGGAGAACGATGCCTTCCGGATCTTCTCCATGGCGTTGCGGACGCTCCCGCAGGCCTTGATGTGGTTGTCCTTGATCATGATCATGGAGTCGAGACCCATCCTGTGGGGGTCCCCTCCCGCGATCCTGACGGCTTCCTTCTCGAAATCCCCGAAACCGGGGGTGGTTTTGCGGGTGGCGGCGACTATGATCTTGCCGTCCGCCATCCTCACGGCCTCCGCCGTGGCCGTGGCCACGCCGCTCATCCTCATCAGGATGTCCAGCGCGGTGCGTTCGGACGTGAGTATGGCCGGGAGGGGTCCGGAGACGGACAGCACCCTCGATCCGGCCTTCACACGGTCGCCGTCCCTCACGGTGGCGGTGACGTCGATGCCGAGGGATCCCAGGAGGTCGGTGACGACCCCGATTCCGGCCACGACGGCGTCCTGCTCGCAGGTCACGTACGCCGTGCCGTCGGTGTCGGGGACCACCAGCCGGGTGGTCAGGTCCCCGCGTCCGACGTCCGCCTTCAGGAACTCCCTGGCATCCATGTTCACACGTCCAGCTCGAACTCCTCGCCCGTCTTGGGGAGGAGGACGTTGTAGTCCGTCAGGAACGGCAGGAACTTCTCCCTGGCCTCCGAGTGCATGAAGATCACGTTGTCGGGGTCGCAGGCCTTGATGAAGTTGACGATCTGGTCGCGGTCGGCGTGGGCGGAGAAGTCGTACTTCTGGAGCTCGCACTCGACCTTGCAGACCTCACCGTCGATGACCACGTGGCCGTCCTCCATGAGCATCCTCCCGTTGGTGTCCTCGGCCTGGTATCCGACTAGGAGGATGGCGCTCTTGGGGTCGTTCTTGATCTTGTTGAGGTACCTGATGACGGGTCCGCCGTCCAGCATGCCGCCGGTGGTGACGATGATCTGACCCTTCATGGCGGCCTCCCTGCTGCCGGGTCTCCTGACCTCGTTGAACTTCCTCCTGGCGGACTTGAGCTGCCTCTCGTCCCTCAGGTACTCGGGGTAGTCGAGGAACAGGCGGGTGACGGATCTCCCCATGCCGTCGACCCACATCTCGTAGTCCAGGTCCTTCAGGAGCATCATGATCTCCTGGGTCCTTCCGACGGCGAAGCAGGGCACGAGCACGGTTCCTCCGCGGTCGATGACCTCCTCGACCTTCGCGAGGAACTCCTTCTCGGTCTGCTTCCTGGGAGGGTGGTTGCGGTCCGCGTAGGTTCCCTCGATGAACAGGTTGTGGCAGTCCTTGGGCTTGGCGCCGCGGCAGAGCCTCTGCGCCTCCGTGTGGATGTCGCCGGTGTAGATCGTGGTGGTGTCGCGGCTGAACTCGAACATGGCCGCTCCCGGGACGTGTCCGGCGTCGAGCATGCCGACGTCGACATGGTTGATGGTGATCTCGTCGCCGTAGGTCATCGGGACGACGCACTGCATGGTCCTCTCGATGTCGTCGCCCGTGTACGGCTGGACGTAGTCCTCGGCCTTGGCGATCTTCAGGGTGTCCTTCATCATCAGCTCCCCGACCTCGGCGGTCAGAGGGGTGGTGAACACCTCGCATCTGTCCCTTCCGACGACCTGGGGGACCATTCCGCAGTGGTCCAGGTGGCAGTGGGTGAGGAACATGTGGTCGATCTTCGGTGCGGGGAGGGGGAACTCCGGAGGCTTGGTGGGACTGAGGCCGTACTCGACGAGCACCCTCATGCCGTCCCCTTCCATCGTCATTCCCATGCGGCCGACCATGTCAGCGCCGCCCAGAAATTTGAATTTCATTTTCATTCAAACAGCTCCTTTTCGTACAGGCCTCATCCCCGGAGGGGGGCCTTATGTGAGAGGGGACTCGAGTCCCCCATCGACAGTGATGTGACACAGGACCCTTCGGTCCCATATTATAAGGATAAGAGGAGAATCTGGCCCTTGTATTTAATATATTTTAAAAATGGGAAGGCTCCGTCAGATGATATCATAGGACAATCGAATGTCTGAATCGCATGTTCTTCGAACCTCGGACCCAGGGATTGCTGGCTATTATGCGCTCGGAACAGTACCAACGCTTAAATGGACTATGGGCTATACATCGGGCATGGGAGCGCTCGACAAAAGAATATTCAGCGGACTGGCAATACTGTCAGCCCTGCTGTTTGTCGTGTTCGGGGCCATGGTCGCGGGAAAATCCGACCTGACCTCCGATGACAACACCATCGCACTGTACCTGCTTACGATCGCTGGACTGCTGGCCGCAGTCTACTCATTCTCGATGATCCAAACCGCCGACAGCTTCGCCAGGAAGCTCTCCGCTGTTCTGATCATAGTCGCTGGCATTATGTTCGCCGTCTCCGGATTCCTTGGGGGCAACGCCGCGACCGTCCTCGCCGCCGCGGGAGTCGTCGCGGGAATCGGACTGGTCCTCGACATGCTCGCCCTCTGGGTTTCCCGTGTCTACGGGGCCATGTACGTGTCCGCCGTCCTGGCGGCCGTCGATCTCGTGATGGGCGCCATGTGCCTCGTCAAGGGATATTCCGGCACCTATGCTCTGGCCATCGCGCTCGCGTTCGCCGTCTGGCTCGTCATCAGCGCGTTCGTCACCGGATTCATCAAGATCGAGTCCGTCGTCAAGACCCGCGAGGTCGTGGAGGCCGCCAGGTCCCAGAAGGACGGCGTCAAGCCCCAGGCTCACAACAAGAAGGCCACTCCCAAGGCGAAGAAGCCCGAACCCAAGAAGGCCGAGGAGCCCGTCGCCGAGGAGAAGCCCGCAGAGGAGCCCAAGAAGGTCAGAACAGTGCAGCTCCCGAAGACGCCCGCCGCAGAGGCCGCCATCAAGCAGTCCCAGGCCGGAGCCGTCACCAAGGATGCCGGGGAGAAGCCCGCGGAGGAGCCCAAGAAGGAGCAGAAGCCTCCCGCGAAGGCCATGGGCGACTTCATGCAGAAGCTCATGACTTCCGAGGCCGCTCACAAGGCGACCGCCAGGCCCCAGCCCCCCGTCGACGAGCCCGTCGTCAAGGAGGAGCCCAAGGCCGAGGAGCCTGTCAAGGAGGTCCCCTCCGAGACCCCTGCCGAGCCCGTTGTTGAGGAGAAGCCCGCAGAGGAGCCCAAGGCCGAGGAGTCTGTCAAGAAGGAGCCCGAGGAGCAGCCGAGGATCCAGCCCGCCGAACCGATGGCGTCGGTCATATCCGAGCCGGTCGTCGAGAAGGAGACCTCCGAGGTGTTCCACACCCCCGAGCCCAACTGGGGCATCGTGACCCGCGACTCGTCCAGCGAGGACGGATCCGAGGACAAGCCCGCGAAGACCCTGAAGCCCAAGGCCGAGGAGCCTGTTCCCGAAGAGGTCCCAGCAGAGGAGCCCGTTGTTGAGGAAAAACCCGAGGAAGTCCCCGCCGAGACCCCTGCCGAGCCCGTTGTTGAGGAGAAGCCCGCAGAGGAATCCGTCAAGGAAGAGCCTGTTCAGGAGCCCGTCGAAACTCCCGTAGAGGAGCCCAAGGCCGAGGAGCCTGTTCCCGAAGAGGTCCCAGCAGAGGAGCCCAAGGCCGAGACCCCTGCCGAGCCCGTTGTTGAGGAGAAGTCCGCAGAGGAATCCGTCAAGGAAGAGCCTGTTCAGGAGACTTCCGTCGAGGAAGTCCCCGCCGAGATCCCTGCCGAGCCCGTTCCGTCCGTCATCGCGGAGCCCGTCGTCGAGAAGGAGACCTCCGAGGAGTTCCACGTCAGCGAGCCCAACTGGGGCACCGTCACCGACGATTCGTCCGCAGAGCCTCAGGAGGAGGACGCGTACACCGACAACTCCCCCGAGGCGCTCGTCAGGAGGGCCGCCTGGAACAAGGGACTCAGGTGCAGGAGGAACTACGGAGATGCGAACATCCCCGTTGCCTTCGTCAAGGGCAAGGTCGCCGTCTACGTGGGCGACGCCGATGCCGATACCTCCGGCGACGATGCGCTCCGCGCCGAGGGTTGGACCGTTCTGAGGTACAACGCCGCCGACATCACCGACGGGAAGGACCAGGGCGAGGAGATCGCCGCAGCAGTCAAAGAGAACACCAAGGCCGTCAAGAAGAAGAAGGCCAAGAAGTGAACCCAGGGGGTCCGGTACCCCCCTCAAACCCCTTCCAAACTCCTTACCTATAAGGCGCGCGCCCTAGTCTTTTATATCCCCAATCGTTGTCCGAGGCATAGAGGCCGACAAAATGTTTTGCCCATCATGCGGTTCAATGATGTTCCCCCGCGAGGGGAAGTACGTCTGCAACAAGTGCGGCGCCGAGAAGGCCCTCGGAGCCAAGCCCGAGATCATCGTCACGGATTCCAAGAACAGGATGACGACGGTCATCGAAGAGGACACCGCGACCCTGCCCAAGACCCGCGTCGTGTGCCCCGAGTGCGCGCACACCGAGGCGTTCTTCGTCATCAGGCAGACCAGGGCCGCGGATGAACCTGAAACGAGGATCTACCGCTGCTGCAAGTGCAACCATACTTGGAGGGAGTACTGAGAATGTTCAAGGCGGATCTGAAGTCCGATACCCTGAAGGGTCTCGTCAACATCATCTCCACCCTCATCGACGAGGTCAAATTCTCGATCACGGCCGACGGGATGACCCTCAAAGCCGTCGATGCGGCGCACATCGCGATGATCGAGCTGGAGGTCTGTAAGGACGCGTTCGAGTCCTACGAGGCGGAGCCCTGCGAGATCGGTCTGGACCTGGACAAGGTGAAGGGCGTCCTGAAGCTGGCCTCATCCGGCGACGTCATCAAGATGGACCAGGACGACACCCACGGGAGGCTCGTGTTCAAGATCGGCAACATCACCCGCCGCATGAACCTCGTGGACACCGCCAGCATGAGCGACCCCAAGGTGCCCCAGCTGGCGCTGGCCACCAACGTCAACCTCCTGGTCGACGAGCTCCAGAAGGGCATCCGCGCGGCCGAGTCCATCTCGGACCACATCACCCTCAGGGCGTGCCCCGAGTTCTTCGAGCTGTCCTGCGAGGGGGACACGGATTCCGTCAGCCTCAGGCTCGAGGGGGACTCCGTCCAGTCCATAGACGCGGACTCGGAGGTCCAGAGCATGTTCCCGCTCGACTACTTCTCCAACATCGTCAAGGCGATCCCCGCCGGGACCGTCGTCAGGGTGGAGCTGGACAACGACTACCCCGTCAAGCTCGTATTCGGCCTGGCGGACGGCCAGGTCAAGGTCAACTATCTGCTGGCGCCCAGGATCGAGAGCGATTGACCATGTCGACATCCGACGCCCAGGAGCTCGCAAGGATAGCCAACCGCCTCAGGCTCGACGTCATAGAGATGACGTCCGCCGCCGGATCGGGCCACCCCGGGGGATCGCTGTCCTCGGCGGACCTCATGGCGGTCCTGTATTTCGGGGGAGGCATGAACCACGACCCCGCCGACCCGTCATGGGACGGCAGGGACCGCTTCGTTCTGTCCAAAGGGCATGTGGCGCCCGTCCTCTACGCGGCGCTGGCGGAGTCAGGCTACTTCCCCAGGGAGCAGCTGCTGACCCTCCGCAGGCTCGGGAGCAAGCTCCAGGGGCACCCCGTCCGCGGGAAGGTCCCCGGGGTGGAGATGTCCACCGGGTCGCTGGGCCAGGGGCTCAGCATGGCCTGCGGGATCGCACTGGCCGGGAAGATGGACGGCAAGGACTATCGCACGTTCTGCCTCCTCGGGGACGGGGAGCTGCAGGAGGGGCAGAACTGGGAGGCCGCGATGTTCGCGTCCCAGTACGGTCTGTCCAACCTCGTTGCGTTCGTGGACCGCAACCGTCTGCAGATCACCGGCAACACCGAGGACGCGGTCGGACTGGATCCGCTCCCGGACAAATGGAAGGCGTTCGGATGGAACGTCATAATCATCGACGGCCACGACATCCCCATGATCCAGGAGGCTCTGGCCAAGGCGGCGGAGCCCGGAAGCAGGCCCACCGCGATCATCATGAACACCATCAAGGGCAAAGGTGTCTCGTTCATGGAGAACAATGCATCGTTCCACGGCAAGGCCGCCAACAGCGAGGAGCGCGAGATCGCCATCAGGGAGCTCACGGAGGAATCGGAATGACCGGCATACCCCAGCGCAACTACTACGGCAAGGCGCTCGCAGAGCTCGCCGCCGAGGATCCGAGGGTCGTCGTCATGGACGCGGACCTCGCCGGATCCACCAAGACGTCCGATTTCCAGAAGGTGTGCCCGGAGAGGTTCGTGGAGGTCGGCATCGCGGAGCAGAACATGATCGGCATCGCGGCCGGTCTGGCCGCCTCCGGCAAGGTCGTATTCGCATCCACCTTCGGCGTCTTCGCCACCGGGAGGTGCTGGGAGCAGATCAGGCTCGCCTGCGCCTACCCCAAGCTGAACGTCAAGGTCTGCGCCACCCACTGCGGGATAACCGTCGGGGAGGACGGCGCTTCGCACCAGGCCCTGGAGGATATGGCCATCATGAGGACGCTGCCCAACATGACCGTCCTCTGCCCCGCCGACGCCTACGAGGCGTTCGCGGCCACGAAGGCGCTGGCCGCGTTCGACGGTCCGGCATACATGCGCATGGGCCGCGCCGACTTCCCCGTCATAACCGAGGAGGGCGAACCGTTCGTCATCGGGAAGGCGAAGCTGATGAGGGAGGGGACGGATGTCACGCTCATCGGTTGCGGTCAGATGACCGCCCTGTGCCTGCAGGCCGCCGAGATGCTGGAGGCGGAGGGCGTTTCCGCGGAGGTCCTGAACATCTCGACGATCAAACCCCTCGATTCCGAGGCCATCGCCGCATCGGTCCGCAAGACAGGATGCTGCGTCACGGCCGAGGAGCACAGCATCGTCGGCGGGCTCGGTTCCGCCGTATGCGAGGTGCTCTCCGAATGCTGCCCCGCCCCCGTCGAGAGGGTCGGGACCATGGACACCTTCGGCGAGTCCGGGAAGCCGGACGAGCTAATGGCCAGATACGGCCTCACAGCCGAGCACATAGCGGACTCGGCCCGCAAATCCATTTCAAGGAAGCGATTCTGATGAAGATATTCATAGACACAGCCAATCTGGACATGATCAAGGAGATCAACAGCTGGGGGATCCTGGACGGGGTCACCACCAATCCCAGCCTCATCGCCAAGGAGGGCGTCGACGTCAGGACGAGGGTCAAGCAGATCGCGGAGATCGTGGACGGCCCCATCTCGGCGGAGGCCATGTCGACCACCGCCGAGGAGATGGTGAAGGAGGGACGCGAGCTCGCGGCCATCCACCCCAACATCAACGTCAAGCTGCCCATGTGCGTCGAGACGCTGAAAGCCACCAAGATCCTGTCCTCCGAGGGCATCAGGGTCAATGTCACCCTGATCTTCTCCCCGCTCCAGGCGCTCCTGGCCGCCAAGGCCGGTGCCGCCTTCGTGTCCCCCTTCGTGGGACGCCTGGACGACATCGGGCAGTACGGATCCGACCTGGTCCAGGAGATCATGGCGATCTTCAACCTCTACGGATTCGGAACGGAGGTCATCGCCGCTTCGATCAGGGGACCCAACCACGTCCTCGACGCGGCCCTGTGCGGATGCGACATCGCTACCATCCCGTACGAGACGCTGAAGAAGATGATCAGCCACCCCAAGACGGACGAGGGCATCGCCAAGTTCGTCGCGGACTACGAGAAATCCAAGAAGAACTGACCATGGCGGAGATCGCGATCGCGGGAGGCGGTCCGGCGGGAAGCGCATGCGCCGCACTCCTCGCGCGCGGTCACGACGTCACGGTCTACGAGGAGCACCCCCGCATAGGGGAGCCGGTGCAGTGCGCCGGTCTCCTGTCGGATGCGGCGGTGCGCCTGTCGGGGGTCTCCCCCGACATTTTCTCAACGCTCTACGGAGCGGAAGTGGTGTTCCCCGACGGTTCCAAGGTGACCGTGAGGTCCAGATCCCCCAAGGCCAGGACCGTCGACCGCAGACAGTTCGATTCGCTCCTGGCGGATCGCGCGGCGGATGCCGGCGCGGTGTACCGCATGGGGGAGCGCGTCGAGTCGGTCACTGTCGGGAGGGACGGCGTCGATGCGACGACCGCTTCCGGCCTTCACCGCGCGGACCTGGTCATCGGGGCCGACGGGCATTCGTCCGTCGTGGCCTCGTCCCTCGGCAACAACGCCCCTCCGGAGTATCTGAAGGGAATCCAGGCCGATGTGGCCCGCAGGATGGACCCGGAGGACATGTTCAGGATCAGACTGGGCTCGCGTTACGCTCCCGGATTCTTCACATGGGAGATCCCGTGCGGGGATTTCACCAGGATCGGTCTGTGCGTCTCGTGGTCCGAGGACCCTCCGGTGAAGTACCTCAAGAGACTGCTGTCCGACCTCGGGGAGGAGGACCGCGTGACATCCATGGTCTGCGGGAAGATCCCAGTCGGGCGCAGGAGGGCGATATCCTCCGACCGCATCATGCTCATCGGCGATGCCGCCTCCCAGGTGAAGCCGGTCTCCGCCGGAGGGATATACCCGTCGATGGTCGCGGCCCCCATCCTGGCGGACGTGGCCGGACGGGCGCTGGAGTCGGGCGATCTTTCGGCCAGGGTCCTGAAGGAGTACGACCGCCGTTTCTACGGTACGTTGGGAAGGGAGCTCAGGAACGGCTACAGGCTGAGGAGGATGTTCCTGAGGATGGATGACGACGACCTCGACCGCGCGGGAGCGTACGCGTCGAGGGAGGATGTCGGCAAGGTCCTGGACGGCATGGATATCGACGATCCGTCGGCCGTCATGCCCCGTCTCCTGCGCGATCCGCGCACCGCCGTCCCGGGGGTATTCACGCTCATGAGGTGCCTGATATGAGGCGCGTACCAGCCGCCAGGATCCCGTCGTCGGAGGCCGGACCGGTCATCAGGAGGCTGATGGATTCCGGACGCGTGGACATCCATGCGAAGATCTCCAAGGACGGGGATTCCAGACTCGTCCCTATACTGCCCGAATTCGTCTCCGAGGTGGAGGCCATGGGATACGAGGTGTCCGAGACCGACTCCCATTCCCTGGACCGCAGGAGCCCCCAGGAGAGGGTCGCCGCCGAGTTGAAGGGGATCGTACCCGAAGGCATCCTCCCCGACCACTGGGAATTCGTCGGGGATATAGTGATTCTCAAACTCGGGCACGCCTGCAGGCCGTATCTGAAGGAGATCGGCGAAGCCTACGCGAAGGTGCTGGACGCCAAGACCGTCTGTGCCGATGTGCACGGGGTCTCGGGGGAGTTCCGCAGGCCCAGCATGGAGGTCATCTACGGAACGGAGACGGAATCGGTCCGTCTGGAGAACGGGATCCGTTACAGGTTCGACGTCACCAAGGTGATGTTCGCCTCCGGGAACACCGACGAGCGCATGAGGATGCGCCGTCTGGACTGCTCCGGGGAGACGGTGGTCGACATGTTCGCCGGCATAGGGTACTTCACCCTCCCGCTGGCCAAGTTCTCGGGCGCCCGCAGGGTTTTCGCCTGCGAGAAGAACCCCGAATCCTACCGTTATCTCGTCCAGAACGTCGTCGGGAACGAGGTGGATGGTACGGTCATCCCCATCCTGGGGGACAACAGGGCGATCCCGGGGGCCGGGTTCGCCGACAGGATCCTGATGGGTTACGTCCAGACGACCTCCGAATTCGTCCCCACGGCGCTGAGGCTGATCCGCGAGGGCGGGATCATCCACTATCACGACACGTTCCCCGTGGGGGAGCAGGCCGAGAGGGTGGATGCGGTGTTCGGACCCCTGTGCGACTACGAGGTGCTCGGCATCCGCGAGGTGAAGTCCTTCGCCCCGTCCATATCGCACTACGTGGCCGATGTCAGGGTGATCGCCCGTCATAATCCGGGTCATTGTCTAGAGCCTTCCCGCGAGTGAGCTCCTGATAATGATCAATCGTTGAATCCGTGTTTATTAAATCCCGGGGCGGATACGCCGGTCCATGAACTGGCCGGCGGCATTGATGGCTTCGGGAATATTGTGCGTGATCATCTTGGCGGCTCCGACCATCGCCGCGGAGGGTGAATCCGACGTTCCGACGCAGTTCACCGACGGCTGTTTCACATATGTCATCGAGGCCCCAGGCGAGGTGGTCCTCTCGAAGTACACCGAGCCCGACGACCCGCCGTCCCAGGTCAGGATACCCGAATCCGTCATGTTCGACGGCATCACTTGGACCGTCGTCGCGATCGACGATCTAGCATTCGACTCGGATTCAGAGTCGACCAAGTCCGTATTCATCCCAAGAACGGTGACCTCCATAGGCGATCGGGCGTTCTCGTCGGTCCACATCGATCATCTGGAGGTCGACAGCGCCAGCGATTCGTACCGGACCGAGGACGGCGTGCTCTTCGAGAATCACAGCGACAACCTGGTCCGCTACCCTCCCGCCAAGCAGGGCGGCAGCTACACCGTCAGCGAGGACGTGAGCGTGATCGCCACGGGGGCGTTCCTCGATGCCGACGGGATCGAGACCGTCTATATCGGTGCCAATGTGATCTTCATCGAATCCTACGCGTTCCAGAGGTGCGAGAATCTGAAGGGGGTGGATCTATCGGGGAGCCGCCTCAGGGAGATCGGGGAGTACGCCTTCGGCGGATGCACGGATCTGGAGTCGATACTGATGCCGGAGAGTCTGGCCACCATAGGATACGGCGCGTTCTCGGACTGCAGGTCGCTGGTCTCCATGTACATCCCTTCCGCGGTGTCCAGCATAGGGGAGTCGGTGTTCAACGGCTGCACTTCCCTGGCCGAATTCAACCTGAGCTCGGAGAATCGCAGGTTCGCCATCGTGGACCATGCCCTGTACGAGTTGGACTCCAGCGGCCGGTACAAGGCGCTGTTGGCGTTCCCCGCCGCGTGCGGGCTCGACGAGCTGACGGTGGAGTCCGTGGACACGATAAGCCCGTACGTATTCAGCTACTCCGCCCTGAGGAAGGTCACCCTCCCCTTCGGGATGACCGCTGTGGACCCGGGCGCCCTGTCGGGCATGCCCTGCCTGGAGGAGGCGGTCCTCCCGTCGACCGTCGTCAAGATAGACTCCCTCGCGTTCAGCGGATGCTCCGCGCTGAAGAGCATCGTCCTGGGGGACAGCGTGCAGATGATCGGATACGGCGCGTTCTCGGATTGCACGCAGCTCGAGACCATCGCCGTCGGCGAGGGGGTGCTCGAGATCGACGGCTGTGCGTTCTCCGGCACAGCAATCCGGGAGATCGTGCTCCCCGCCTCGTTGAGGTCCCTGGGGGAGTCCGTGTTCCAATCGTGCGGTTCCCTCGAGTACGTGCAGATCGATTCGACCGACGTCACGGCCACGAACTCGTTGGACATGGGCGAGGGCATGCAGGATGTGACCGTCAAGTGCTACCGCGGCGCCCTGAAGGACCTGGGTACGGTGAGCGACAATGTGACGTTCGAATACTACGGCGATAGGTCGTTCCCCATGATCAACCTGGTCGGCATCGTGGTATGCGCGATCCTGCTGCTGTTGATTCTCAACTACCTGAGGAGGATCTGAGATGAAGGAGAGGAAATCGTTCTTCGGCAACATGGCATCCGTCTTCCGCGATATCTACGACAACCGCGTCATACTCAACGCCATGATAAAGCGGTCCGCGGCCGGACGCTACAAGAGCTCCGCTCTGGGATTCGCATGGAACATGGTGTCTCCCGTCCTGACGATAATCGTCCTGTACATCGTGTTCACCACCATACGCAGGAATCCGATCCCGGAATACTGGGTCTACCTATGCGCGGGGATGTTCCCCGTGACCTTCATGAGCGGCTGCCTCAGGGGCAGGGCGATCCTGAACAACTCGACGTTCATCACGAAGATGAAGTTCCCGAGGGAGATCGTGGTGATAGCGGACACCTTGATGCAGCTGCTGTCCGTGGTCCTGGTGTATCTGATCGTGATCATCGTCATCCTGTCCTACGGGGAGCCGATGAACTGGGGAGGAGGGCTGATGATACCGGTGATGCTGTTCCTGATGTTCGTGTTCGGGCTGGGGTGTTCGTTCCTCCTGTCGACGGCCTGCGTGTTCCTCCCGGACCTCGGCAATTTCATGGGCATCGCCATGAGGCTGGTGGTCTGGATCACGCCGACGTTCTTCCTGGCCAGCGAGGCGAAGGGGTTGCTGGGCACCCTGATATGGTACAATCCGTTCACATACTTCGTCGAGGTGTTCCACAACCTCTTCTATTTCACCGGGAGTGTCGATCCGACGCAGTTCCTGATCTGCTGCATCCTGGCGTTCGGCACATTCTTCGTGGGATGGGCAGTGTTCGAGCATTACAAGAACAGGCTCCCGGAGGTGCTGCGATGGACGATGTGGTCATCCATGTGCAGGGCATGTCCAAGTCGTTCATGATCGACGATCCCTCCGCATCCAGGCGCTTCCGCAGGAAGAGGATGGAGTTCAACGTCTTCCACGACGTGAGCCTGGATATACACAGGGGCGAGGTCGTCGGTGTCATCGGCAGGAACGGCGTGGGGAAGAGTACCTTCCTGAAGCTGGTGTCCGGGATCCTGGAGCCCGATGAGGGCGAGGTGGAGGTCAAAGGAAACGTCGCCAGCATCCTGGAGCTGAGCATGGGGTTCCATCCGGACCTCACGGGCAGGGAGAACATAGTCATCCGCAGCGAGCTGTACGGGATAACCCGCGACAGGATCGACGCCAGCGTCGACAGGATCGTGAAATATGCGGACCTCGGAGCGTTCATCGACAATCCCGTGAGGACATACTCGTCGGGGATGAAGTCCCGTCTGGCCTTCGCGGTCATGATCAACGTGGATGCGGACATATACATAATCGACGAGGCCCTGAGCACGGGCGATGCGGCATTCTCCGCCAAGACCTCCGAGCATCTGAAGAACCTGGTCAGGGACGGCAAGACCGTGCTGTTCACGTCGCACAGCACGGGGGTCGTGGAGTCCACATGCGAGAGGGCCGTATGGCTCTCCGATAAGACGATCAAGATGGACGGTCCGGCGGAGGAGGTCTGCGCGGCATACAAGCGTGCCATAACGGAATCCTTCGACATCACCAAGTCGCTGGCGGAGGACGGGGCGTCCGGCGCCATGTACCGTCTCGCCACATTCTACCGCGACGGCAACGGCTGCGAGGCCGACCGCCGGCTGTATCTCGAGTGGCTGAAGAAGGCCTCCGAGAGGGATCATCCCATGGCGATGGCCGAGTACGCGGACATCCTGGCATCCGGGGGCGAGATGGGAATCGCCAGGGAGATGTACAGGAAGGCCGCGGCGGCGGGGAGCCAGCAGTCCCGCAGGAAGTACGCCCTGCTCCTGACGCAGGACACATCCGGGATCGGGCAGCTCCGCGAGACCATGCTGAGGCTGGCCTCCTCGGGGTTCCATTACGACGAGTGCGGCTACGGGCAGCTCCTGGTCGCCACCGCCACGTCCGAGCGGGACTACATCGATGCGGCGGAATGGTTCGCCAAGGCCCTGGAGCATGGTAGCATCGATGCCGCCTACGAGCTCGGGATGCTCTATCGCGACGGTCGCGGTGTGGCTCGCGATATGGGCCGCTTCATCGAACTCATGGGGGAGGCGTCCGAGCGCGGCCATCCCCGTGCCGCCAATGAGGCGGCGCGCCTGTACGATGACGGGATCTTCGTGGAGACCGACCAGGCGGCGGCATTCTCCTGGTACCTCAAGGGGGCCGAGGCAGGCAACACCGGGTGCATGTACGAGGTCGCACACCGTCTCGAGGAGGGTATCGGGACGGATGCCGATCCGGAGCGGGCACGCGCATGGTACTCCCGTTTCGCCACCGCATCCGTGTCACGCACATTCATGTCCGCCGCCGATGTTCTCCGTGACAGGGAGCATGATCGCGGGGGCAGTGAAGCTCTGATAGAGCATTCCGCGGAGGCCCGCAATGCGCGCGCCGCGTCCAAGAATGCGAGATGCAGCGATCCGGAGGAATATTTCGAGAAGTGTCTCGCGAGGTCGGGGCTCATGGGGGCGCCCCGCGCCAGGCTGGCCGAGTGCTACCTGAAGGGGATCGGCACCGGGAAGGATGAGATGAAGGCGTTCAACCTGTACAAGGACGCTGCCGACGGCATGGACACGGATTCCATGTACATCGTCGGGCAGATGTACAAGGACGGGACCGGGACGGAGGTCTCGTTCCCGCACTACAAGTATTACGTCCGGATGGCCGCCGACCGTCGCAACAAGGACGCATCCGCGCTGGTTGCGAAGTGGGACCGTCGCAATTCGAAGCGGAAGAACTCCGATTGAGCGGGTTCAAACAGGGGTTCGCAGGCTTCGGAAACGATTTCTGTGGTTGGATGCACATTAATGAGCATCAAAGGCTGTCATCGTGGAACAGTGAAGATGAACAAGTCATCCAACCATACGAATCAATATATACGTAGTTATGAGTACCTGGAATCAACCAAGTTTGTTAACTCAGCAAAAGAGATGACAGCAATTCGATGTGCGCAAGCACTACGGAAGCTTGGGAGCGTGTTCCGCCCGGCAACGGGATGGTTCGGAGAAATCCGAGTCCGACAGGCACACCCGGCTACGATTCAAGATCGCGGTCGGAGTACGAATATCAGCGACAATCGCAAAAGCAGGCAGTCAGCAGGCAGGTTCGCAGCAGGCACACGGGCACAGGGTTCGTTGGGTCGAGCACACAGCACGATCGATGGGCACAGGGTTCGCGGGCATCAGCGGGCACACGGCAGGCAGTCAGCAGGCAGGTTCGCAGCAGGCACACGGGCACAGGGTTCGTTGGGTCGAGCACACAGCACGATCGATGGGCACAGGGTTCGCGGGCATCAGCGGGCACACGGCAGGCAGTCAGCAGGCAGGTTCGCAGCAGGCACACGGGCACAGGGTTCGTTGGGTCGAGCACACAGCACGATCGATGGGCACAGGGTTCGCGGGCATCAGCGGGCAGGTTCGCAAGACGCACCAACGATTACAGCGCTGATATGGCTCTGATTCACATCAGGCAAGCGTGCGAATAGCGCGCTCGTTGTCAGACAACACCGGCCTAGTCTACTAGGCTTACCAAGGGCGTTTACGCCCCTGGTATCCACATTTTTTATGATTTCCACATTCCTCACTATCCGAGGATTGCTCTACCCATGTCCGTGATGTTTGGATCCAGTCTTCACCAGTCAGGGCATCATCATCACGGCGATGAACGCCACCTCGAGGAGCTCCAATTCGTTTCAGATGTGTCGAGTTGCCGAAGAAGAGCACCACCACGATCAAGATGTTCCCGGCGAATGGTTAGATTATCGTGAACGTTGAGAGGTACTACATCCCTCCTCGCCCCCCGTCGCATCTTTGGACCCTAAGGCGGCCGAGTACACCGGTATGAGCACCGGGCTCGCGACGAGCGGACTTCCATCTTCTCAGGACAGGAATGTTTAGCTCAATATTGGAGTGGTGCTACCATGTACCAGTCGTCCAGTGAAACATCACTCTTAATTATCGCAACCTGCTCTAGACGGTGTGAACTACAGGAGAACGTTGGCTGTCGTCGCCGTGCTGGCGATCATCCTCTTCGGATGTTTCCTTTGCCTGCCGGAGGATGGCAAGGCCCCATCCATCAGCGGAGAGGTGACAGGCACGGATCCCAAATTCGGGGATATCATCGTCAGCTTCACCACGGACGACATGCTCGAGAAGGGCTTCCGCTACGGAGACTACCTCCGCATCCAGGTGGGAGACCACGATCTGAAGAGTGTGGTTTTCGTCGAGAATGTCAACTGCTCGCCGTACTTCTCCTTCTTCGTGGCGAATAACGGAGGCAGCGCGGCAATCAGTCTATTC
>CAVIUM010000033.1:0-18947 GCA_963645865.1 Lachnospiraceae bacterium | reverse complement strand
TCGAGATGTTGAGGTCCTGACGGATGGTCCCGATGCCTCTCTTGACCCTGCGGGTGGCCCTCAGGAGCGTCCCGATGCGGTACGCGACCTCCTGGACCTCCTCGGGCGTCCTCATGTCCGGTCCCGTCGCGACCTCGATCAGAGGGATACCGAGACGGTCCAGCCTGTAGAGGATCTCGTCCCCTTTGGTCTCGACCTTCCTCGCCGCATCCTCCTCGAGACAGACGGACAGGATGGAGATCTCCCTGTCGCCGGCCATGACGTGCCCGTCCGTGGCGACAAGGGCGGTCCTCTGGAATCCCGATGTGTTGGATCCGTCGACCACGATCTTCCTCATGAAGTGGATCTCGTCGATCACGTTCGCCCCGAGCATCTCGGAGAACGTCAGGGCGATCTGCATCGCATCCGGGTTCACGCTGTGCGGGGGCTCCTCGTCCAGCTCGACCAGGCAGCTCGTGCCCTCGCAGCACTGGTACCTGTACCCCATGTGCCTCTGGAACTGCGCCAGGGCGGCGCGGTCGATCTCGCCCATCTCGCTGGTGGTCGGCCTGAGCTTCCTGAAGTACGCTCCGGCCCCGTCCTCGCACAGGCGGCTGTCGCAGTCGCAGAACAGCTTCTTCGTATCCAGCTGCTGGTGGATCTCGATGCCGCACATCATCTCGTAGTCGTCACTCATCGATGGTCCTCCTGTCGGACATCTCGCAGGCCAGAGGGGTCTGCATGAGCTCTTTCGCGGCCTCGGCGGAATCCGTGTTGGCCAATGCCCACATCAGCTTGACGTAGGCGGTCTCCGGGAGCATGTCCAGCACGGTGATCGCGCCGGCCTTCAGCATGTCCCTCCCGGTGTTGTAGACGTTCAGGTTGGTCCTGCCGTTGAGGCACTGGCTGGTCATGACCACGACGGTGCCGTTCTCGGAGGCCTTCCTGATCAGGGGGATCATGCCCTCGCACACGTGCCCGAGACCGGACCCGGCGATGACGATCCCCTTGGACTTCATGAACACCGGCTCGAACAGGGCCGGGTCCATCCCGGGATAGTACTGGAGCAGGACGCAGGACGTCTCCATGTCCGCCTTCACGACGACCTTCGCATCGCGGACCTTCGGCCCGTCGGTGCGGACCTCCATGTTCCCGTCCTTGTCCAGGTGCGCGACGGGGAGCGCGTTGATCGAATGGAACGCGTCCCTGCGGGAGGTGTGCATCTTGCGGACCCTGGTCCCCTGGTGCACCGCGAAGGAATCGTCCCCGGGCGTGTCGTGCATGACGACGAACACCCCGGAGCGGTCGGCCTTCGTGGCGAAGCGGACGCAGGCCATCAGGTTGCTCGACGCATCCGAGGACGGACGGTCGGAGGAACGCTGCGCTCCCACGAGGATGACGGGCTTGGGGACATCCCCGAGCATGAACGACAGTGCGGCGGCGGTGTATCCCATGGTATCGGTGCCGTGTGGGATGATGACCGCGTCCGCGCCGTTGTCGATCTCCTCGGCGACCGCCTTGGCGAGCTCCTGCCAGTGGGCGGGATCCATGTTCTCGGAGAAGATCGAGAACAGCACGCGGGCGTCGATGTTCGCCAGCTCCCTGATCTCCGGCACGGCGTTGACCATGTCCGAGGTGGAGAGCGCGGGGTGAACGGCCCCGGTCCTGTAGTCCACATAGGAGGCGATGGTCCCGCCGGTCCCGATGAGGACGATCTTGGGCAGCCCCTCGTGGAACTCCACAGGAGTCTCCTTCTTCTCGTGGACGGCGGGCTGGCCGAGGACCTCGACCTTGGTCTCGGGAGTGACCGAGATCCCCACGTTGTACCCGCTTTTGACCTTCAATATCAGCACGTCGGGGGAGCTGAACTCGTGATGGGGCATCAGGGTGCCCTCGAAGGACCTTCCGCCCTTCTCCACCCTGAGCCTCGTCCCCTCCGCCGCACCCAGCGACGAGAGGGTCTTGGAAAGAGAATCCGAATAGCTCATGTTATTGGAAGAGGGGATGGAAGGGCCGTTTATGTGCTTTGTTCCAGTCCGTGCCGACGGGTCGGGTCCGCCGTCAGGGGGAGGGCATCTTTGATATAGCAGAAGCGCAATCTATGTGTTAGAATCTTGACCGACCCTCGGGCCGTAATAGGTTTAGCAGATGGTTTGCACCAGCTGCAGAACTCTGAATACGAGCTCTGTCGCGATGGTGCAGCGCCAGGATTAGCTTTGCGATGGCCTTCTCCTGGCGCTCATCCTTCTCTCGATGGGGTTTACGCGTTCATCGCATCCGCACCTTCTCCTCCATAACCCTCGAATCGGTAGCACGAAGGCTATATAGCGTATGCACAGGTAACCCCGGCTATGCACATAGTCCAGCCCGGATCCGAGATAGACGTCCTCAAGGAGAACAACAAGATCGCCCACGAGAACTACCGTCTGATGAAGCAGCACAACATCAAATCCATCGATTTCATGGGTTCGATCGGCGCGGGCAAGACGGCCATGATCATCAAGCTGGCCGAGAAGCTCAGGGCGAAGGGCCTCCGCGTGTGCGCCATCGCCGGCGACGTCACGGGCGACGACGACTACACCAGGTTCGAGAAGTCCGGACTGGAATCCGTCAACTGCAACACCGGCCACGAGTGCCACCTCGACGCCAACCTGATCAAGAAGACCCTGTCCACCATGGACCTCGACAAGTACGACATCATCTTCGTTGAGAACGTCGGGAACCTCGTGTGCCCCGCGGATTTCCCCCTCGGCACCGACCTCAGGGTGGTCGTCGTCTCCGTCACCGAGGGCGACGACATGGTCAGGAAGCACCACGACATCTTCATCCACTCCGACGTGGCGATCCTCAACAAGGTGGACATCGCCGACGCCGTCGACGTGGACCCGCAGGTCATCGCCAGGGACTACAACAAGCTCACCGGCGGGGTAAAGAACATCTATATGTGCAGCGTCAAGAAGGACGAGGGGCTGGACGAGATCCTCGCCGCCCTGAAGCTCTGAGGTGCGTACATATGAAGGTCCTGGCCGTCGGAGGAGGCGGGAGGGAGCATGCGGCCGTCGAGGCCCTGCACCGCTCCGGCTCCGAAATCTACTGCGTGATGAAGAACGCCAACCCCGGAATTATCGCCAGGGCGGAGAAGTACCTGCTCTGCGACGAGAAGGACGTCGACAAGGTCGTGTCCTTCGCCAGGGAGAACGGCGTGGAGCTCGCTTTCATCGGTCCGGAGGCGCCCCTCGGCGTCGGGATCGTCGATGCTCTGGAATCCGCGGGAATCAGGTGCGCGTCACCCACGAGGGACGCGGCCAGGATCGAGACCTCCAAATCGTTCATGAGGGAGCTGGTCGAGAAGCACGGCATCGCCGGGAACCTCTCGTTCGCCAGCTTCGACAACGCCGAGGATGCGGAAGCCTACCTCAAGGGGATCGACCACGAGATCGTCGTCAAGCCCGTCGGACTGACCGGCGGGAAGGGCGTCAAGGTCCAGGGTGAGCACCTACACAGCTTCGAGGAGACCATGGACTACATCCGCGAGATCTTCGACGGGAACATCGGAGGGGCCGGCGTCATCCTCGAGGAGAGGGCCGTCGGCGAGGAGTTCACCCAGATGGTGTTCTCCGACGGGAAGCACATCGTGCCCATGCCCCTGGTCCAGGACCACAAGAGGGCCTACGAGGGCGATGTTGGCCCGAACACCGGCGGGATGGGTTCCTACACCGATTCGAACCACCTGCTGCCGTTCGTGTCCGAAGAGGACAGGAAGAAGGCCCTGGACATCGTCCAATCCATCGTGGACGCCCTGGCCGAGGAGGGATGCCCCTACCGCGGCGTCATGTACGGACAGTTCATGCTGACCGTCGACGGGCCGAAGATCATCGAGATCAACGCCAGATTCGGCGACCCCGAAGCGATGAACGTCCTGACGGTCCTGAAGTCGAACTTCGAGGACGTCTGTTTCAAGATGGCCACCGGGACCCTCGGCGGGGACGCCGTCTTCTCGGACGAGGCCACCGTGTGCAAGTACGTCGTGCCGAAGGGATACGGCGTCAAGTCGGAATCCGGCCACGAGATCTCCGTGGATGAGAAGGCGATCAGGGATTGCGGCGCCGTCGCGTACTACGCCAACGTCGACATGAAGGACGGCAAGCTCGTCACGGGGACCTCCAGGTCCATCGGCGTCGTGGGCGTCGGATCCTCCATCGAGGAGGCCGAGAGCAACTGCGAGAAGGCCCTGGAGCATGTCCATTGCGACGCGGTGTTCGTGCGTCACGACATCGGCACCCGCGAGCTGGTGCAGCGCAGGGTCGACCACATGAACGCCCTCCGCTCGGCATGACGGATCTAGCAGTCAGGATAGCCTACCGCGGCGAGGGTTTCTCGGGCTCGCAGATACAGCCCGGCCTCGTCACGGTGGAAGGCACCCTGCTCGCATCCATCGGGAGGGTCACGGAACTCCCTCCCGACGAGATCGACCTCAAACTGGCGAGCCGCACCGACAAGGGTGTGAACGCCACGGGCAACGTGGCCTCCTTCGAATCCGGAGGCGCCGACCCCGTCCCCCTTCTGAAAGCTTTGAATTCCATCTACGGCGGCGTGCTCTGCACGGCGTACGCCCGCGTGGACGACAACTTCCTTCCGAGGCACGCGGACATGAGGACGTACGAGTACGTCATGAAGTCCGACGGCATGGACGTCCGCCTCGCGGAGCAATGCATGTCCCTCTTCGAGGGGGAGCACGACTTCTCCGGGTTCTGCAAATCCGAGGGCAAGGGGACGGTCATCGACATGAGGGAGGCCAGCGTCCGCGAGGAAGGGGACGTGCTGGTCCTCACGTTCCGCGCCGACCACTTCCTGTGGAACATGATCCGCAGGATCGCCTCGACGGTGTCGAGGGTCGCATCCGGGAGGATCGAGATCTCCCGCGTCGAGGAGGGACTGTCCGGAGGATGGTCCAACTTCGGCCTGGCCCCCGCCGAGGGGCTGACGCTCACCGATGTGTTCTACGAAGGCACGGAGTTCATCCCGTCGCCGGATCCCGCGCTCAGGGTCCGCAGGGCGGACGGATTGTACAGGGCGCACCTCTCCGACAGGTTCTACCGCGGTCTCCGATCAGGATTCCGAGAGAATACAGAAGGAAGTGGTTTCGAAAGGGTTTGGAGGGGATGGTCCCCCCCTCGGCGCATCAGCGCCTGGACTTGGGCTTCCCGTAGTTCTTGACGGGCTTCCTGTACACCCACACGAGGGAGAAGGCCAGCAGGATGATGATGACCACCAGCAGCACGATCCAGGCGGTGTAGCTGCTGTCCCCCTTGTAGAAGGTCTGCTCCTCTCCGAGACCGGAGATGCTCACCAGGTTGCCGGAATCGGCCGGCATGACCATGTAGGTGTACTTCCCGTTGCCGGAGTCGCTGACCCACTTGTAGGAGACCGACGCGGTACCCTCCTTGGAGAGGTCCACGGTGGTGTAGCTGTCATCCATCTTCTGGCCGTCGATGTAGAAGTACACTCCGAAGCCGGTGAGGTCGATGTCGGAGTTGTTCTTCAGGGTGACCTTGAGGGTGATCGGGTCGACGACCTTGATCTTGTAGGACTGCTCCTTCTTCACGTCGTCCGTGGACACCGTGACGGTCTCCCCGTCATCGCCGGTGTAGGTGATGGTCGGGGTGTAGGTGACCTGCAGCTCGTAGTTCCCGGAGGTCTTGGGGGCGGTCACCGTGACGGTGGCCGAGACCCCGTTGGTCAGGTCCCCGGAGCTGGGGCTCACGCCGCTGCTGACGGTCGATCCGCTGGAGTCGACGAGCTTGGCGCTGTAGGCGACGGACATGGACATGTCCTTCTTGTCGTCGTAGTCGTGGTTCGTGTACGAGATGGTGTACTCTTCCTTGTCCTGGGTCCCGATGACGTTGTCCCCGCTGATGTCGTAGAAGGCATCACCGTCGGACTCCGCCAGGGGGACCGCGAACACGGCGGCCAGCGCCACGAGGGCGAAGGCCATCATGATCTTCGAATTCACTTGCGTGCAAACACCCCCCTCTTGCTGGCGAGCCAGAAGACCGCGATCAGCATCAGGATGATGACCGCGACGAGGAACCAGATACCCGAGGGCACTCCGGACCTCTTGTTGACCGCGTTGCCGCCGGATGCCGAGGAGTCGTCGGTGTCGACGGAGACCTCGACGGGGCTGGACGAGACGACCTTGCTCTCGTTGCCGTACTTGACCGTGACGGAGAGGCTGGGGGCCTTCTCGGAGTCGCCGGACTCGGACGCGGTCTTCATGAACGACACGTAGTAGGTGACGGTCTGGAGGCCGTAGACGGTGAACCCGTCCGCGACATCGGCCACGAGGGTGCCGTCGGCATCCATGATCCTGGCGGTCCATCCGCTGGGCACGTTGAGGTCGGACAGGGAGACGGTCTTGGCGTAGACGTCCTTGTTGACGAAGGTCAGCGCGTACATGTACTGCGACGGGGAGACCTTGTCGTTGGCCGCGACATCGCTGTCGCCGGCCTTCAGGACGTCCATTCCGAGGGTCCCGGTCTGGGCCGCGGAGTTCTCGGTGATCTTCTTCGTGACGGTCGAGGACCCGTTGATGTCCGTGACCACGAGGGTCACTCCGTCGAGTCCGGGAGCGACGCGCGAGTCGTCGTAGGTCCCTTCGACGGTGACAGCGGCGCTGGAGTTCGGGGGGACCGTGACCTGCACGGCCTCGTACAGGGACCAGGCGCTTCCGGTGGAGATCTGGTAGGTCATCGTGGACGAGGTCTGGTTCTTGATGGTGAACTCCACCACGGCCTTTCCGTCCGCGAAGTTCGCATCGTCGATGGTGACGTCGAACTCGGGCTCGTCGTCCTCCTCGTCGTCATCGTCGTCGAAGTCGGCGTTGACCACGGCGACGTTCCTGACGCTGCCGTCCTTCATTCCGGAGAACTCGGTGGTGGCGGCGAACTTGTACTCCTCGGAGTCCACGGTGGCGGAGACCTGCGCGGTGACCGTGACCGTTCCCACATCGGCGGGGAGCTCCATGGTGTAGGCTCCCTTGGAGATGGTGAACTCGCGCTCGAATCCGTCGGCGACCACGGTCAGGTCTCCGTCGGCGGAGATGCCGACGTATCCGGTGACCGAGATCTTGAGGGCGGTGGCCTTCATGTCGATGGTCGAGGGAGCGGCGTTGGCCTCGGTGAGGTCCAGGAGGCCGTACTTGAGGGTCGCCTTGCCGTCGGAGTCCTTGCCGACCGACTTCAGGTAGTACTTGTAGCCCTCCTCGAAGTAGTATCCTCCGGTGAAGGCGTGGTAGGACCCGTCCTCGGTCGTGATGGTGACCGCATCGGAGTCGTTCTTGGTGATCGAGACGGACACGACCTTCTCGACGTCCATGGTCGCGAATGCGTCCTGGCCGGGGTAGATGTAGGCCGTTCCCTTGAAGTAGCCGCCGGTGGACCCGTCGATGACGACCTCGTACTGACCGGGGGTCAGCAGCCTGGTCTCTCCGGCCTTCATGGTGAACTCCTTGTCGCCCGTCTTCAGATCCTTGTAGAAGGTGAGCTTCATGTCGTACTCGGCGGTGTAGGACACCTGCTTGACGGTGTTCTTCTGGTTCTCCTCGTATCCGACGTACTGGATGGTCAGCGTCGTGGACGTGGAGGACGTGGTGCTCGACACGCTCCTGGAGGTGTCGGTGCAGCTGAAGACGTCGTTGTCCAGGACGCCGTCGGTACCGTTGAGGTACGTGGTGGCCTCGATGCTGTCGGGTATGTAGTACACGGCGGCACCGTCGGTGTTCGTCATGGTGGACATGACATACTCCGTGTCGTTGTAGGTGAACTTGATGAACGCCTTGGCGAAGGGCAGGTTCTTGTTGCTCTCGCTGGTGGCGGGGTCGTACTTGTAGTAGGCGGTGACCTTCCTTCCGTCGACCGCGCTGAAGTCGTGAGCGGTCTCCCTTCCGGCCACGGCCAGGGACCCGAGGGCCACCTTGTCGCTGCCGTTGTGGGCGTTCGCGGTGTAGGATCCCTGGGGCAGGATGACGCTGTACTTGCCGTCGCTGTCCGTCGTGGCGGTCAGCTGGAATCCGGTGGAGCCCATCGTGAAGATGATCGTGGACTTCATCCCGTTGTCGCCGTTCTTGATGGTCCCGCTGACCTTGGTGGCCGACGCGGAGCTGAGGCTCAGGGAGTCTCCGCCGGTGTAGACGCCGTAGTAGACGTTGTCGCCGGAGACCGCGTAGACGGAATAGGACATCGCATCGGTGGCGAGTCCCACGGGGACATCGAACTTGGTGCCGTTGTCGTAGGCGAGACCGCTGTAGGATCCGCCGTAGACGGTGACGGGCACGGATTCCGGGGCCCCGGAGAGGGTCACGGTCTTCGACTCGTAGGCGGTCATGGTGACCGACTTGTTGCTGCTGGACGCGTCCTGCGTGTTCGAGTTCATGGACACCAGGCCGTTCCCGAGGGAGACGGTGTACTTCCCGGGGACGACGGTGATGACGGCCTTCCCGTCATCTCCGATCTCCTGGGTGAACTGGGCCCCGTTGCTCGTGTTGGTGGCGATGACGATGGGGTTGGACTCGAAGGAAGTCCCGTCGACCGTCTTGCCGTAGATGTCGTTCACCGTGGCGGTGACGGTCTTCGTGGTGGGCGTGATGACCAGGCCCTCGGACTCGCCGGGGTAGATCGTGAGGGATCCGGTTCCCAGGGAGGTCCCGGTCTCGCCGTAGAGCGTGTACGTGTACGTTCCGGGCAGGATGCCGGAGATGGCGATCGTGCCGTTGGAGATCTCGACGTCCTTGGACTGGGCGTCGCTCTTCAGCTGGAGCATCATCTTCTCGGCGCCGTACACCTGGTCGTCGACCTTGACCGCGCCGTTGACGACGGCCTCCGGGATGACCACGGTGGACGTGGGGCTGCCGGACTCGAAGGAGACCAGGCTCAGGTCGCCGATCTTCACATCGATCCTGTAGGAGGTGGCGGGGACCAGGGCGGAGTACTTCCCGTCGCTTCCGGTGGTGGTGGAGGAGAAGATGACCTCCTTGCCGTAGGTCTCGTCGTAATAGTAGACGTCGATGGTGGCGCCGCTGACCGCGTTGCCTCCGGAGTAGACCTCGCCGTCGAAGGTGGAGGTTCCGCTGACCCCGGTGTACTCGAGCATGACGATCGAGTAGAGGTAGTTGATCATCCCTCCGTCGGTCTTCTGCTTCTCCATCGCCTCGTAGGCGTCCATGTACTTCCATCCGTCGCTGCTGACGGTGGCGTCGTTGTCGGGGTTGTACATGACCAGCCACTGTCCGACCGTGAATCCGGCCAGGCCGTATCCGGGGATCGCCTTGGCGGATCCGTCCTTCCCGTCGCTGAGGGACAGGGCGACGAGGTAGCTGTAGGAGCTGCTGTAGCCCGCCTCGGTGGCGGTGGGTCCGATCATGGCCCTCCAGAGGGTCGTGTCGTAGATGGCGCTGGTGTAGTTGGTTGTACCGTAGTACGTGTTGTAGGAGTAGAACTGCGTCGCCGCGCCGTACGAGTCGAGCTGGTAGTCGGCGAAGTAGGCGATGGTCGAGAAGCTGTCCCCGTCGCTGTACTGCAGGGGGAGCATGGAACCGTCGAAGACCATGTATCCGATCTTGCTGCCGGTGAGGTCGCAGACCTTGTCGTAGGCGCTCATGATCTCCTTCTGGTTCATTCCCTCGGTCATGGCGTTGATGGACGCCAGGTAGACCGCGTTCTCCTCGGTGATGCTGGAGTTGATCTTGCCGTACGCATCGGGGTTGGACCTGACCTCCTCGACTGCGGAGGAGGGGTTCTGGATGAACGCCCTGACCTCGTCGTAGACGGACGAGGATCCGAAGCAGGTGGCGAAGTTCGTGTCCGAGTTGGCGAGCATGATGCGGAGCATCATGGCGGCGACGGTGGCTCCGGAGCCGTTCGCGAGATACATCTGCGCGGCTGCCGTGGATCCGCCTCCGATCGTATCGGTGACGGAATCGAACTTGCCCTGGGTGACGGCGTCGTAGGAGTAGTCGATCCAGGTCACTATGGCGCCGTCCTTGTCGGCGTCCCTGTAGTTATCCCAGACCTGTCCCATGGGGTAGGAGTCGCCGGTCTTGATGGTGAAGGTGGTGTTGCCGGCGTAGAAGGCGTCGCCCTCGGTGTTGGTGGGCTGTCCCGCGTCGACGGCGAAGCTGAAGTTGGGGACGATGACGAGCAGCGCGACGACGAGGACGGACACGAGCGGGAAGGGCTTGGCCATCTTCCTGAAGCATCCGGGCATGCCGGCGGCCTTGACATCGGAGGCCCAGTCCCTGACCTTGGCCTCCCTGAACATTCCGACGATGACCGCGGCGGACCCGACGGCGAACACGCAGCCGACGACGGCCGCGGTGGCGTAGCTGGTCCAGGTCGCGCAGAACATGACGAACAGCCAGACGACCATGAAGAGCTGGGTCGCGGAGCGGTCCCTCCTCAGGTAGACGTAGGCCTCGTAGATCGCGAGGCAGATCGGGAGCCACATGGTCAGCCAGCCGTAGTAGGCGGCGACGTTGGACATGGACACGTGGCTGCTGGCGAGCTGCTCCATGATCGAACTCGTGTAGACCGAGTTCCCGAAGATGAAATCGTGGTACATGCCGGGGGCTGCGATGGCGAGGGCCGCGCAGAACACCAGGAAGACGACGACCAGTGCGGGGATCGTGACCACCCAGGGCTTCTGCCTGAGGGCCATGAAGACGAAGGTGAACACGACGGAGACGATGGCGATGAGGACGGGTCCGGAGTAGACGGCGTCCATGAGGCCGGCCGGCACGTAGTACGCGGCGGGGATGAGGGTCCCGATGAGGATCATCACAGCGAACCCGAGGGTCGCGTCGGTGAAGTCCTTGCCCCTGACGCGGGAGGCGACGGCCTGGAGGACCATCGCGACTGCGACGAGGACGACCGCGATACGGAAGCCGTTCCAGGTGAGGGCGGCCAGCATCATGAAGATCCCGGCGACCGCGCCGTTGATCAGGACGGTCTTCCTCGAGGGCTCCTCGGCATCCAGGGCCTTGACCATCTTCACGGCGAAGTACGCCATGAAAGCGATGAGGAAGGCGGCCAGGGCATACTCGTTGCCGCTGGAGAAGACCGAGGTGCTGATCGGGAGGGCCATGAACGCGATGATCAGGGCAGCCACTACACCTATCGTCTTGTCGAACATCTCCTTGCCGATCAGATAGACCGGGATGCACAGAAGAGCCCCGAAGATGGGATTCAGCACAGCCAGGGCCATCGAAGCGGCCTCGGTGGTACCCATGCTTCCGCCGAAGATGGAAGCGACGCCCGCTGCAAGGAAGTCCATGAGGGGCGGTATGTACAGGGAACCGCCGATGGGATAGTTGACGGCCGCATCCGTCATGGTCCAGGAACCATTGAGGATGCTTTCGATCACATGCAGATGGTATTGTGCACTCGAACCGCCGGACAGGGCGAAATTCCCATCCGCGGAAACGCCGTAGGCGAACACGAAACGCAGCAGGAACGCTACGATGACGATGACGCCCAGGATGAGTGCACACCGGTGGCCACTGAACCACCCGTTACCGCTTTCGCGGTCGGCCCCCGAATCAGCGGGGGCGGCAGACTCTTTTCCGAATTTGCGCATTCTAATAAGTCTCCGTCTCTTTAGAATGGCCGACCATACCCGAACTCGTATAAATAGCATCGAGTCGCGTTACTTATTATAATAAAGGGAGCGCACACGCACGCGGAGATGCGCCCCCGAGGTTTTAGAATCGGAATGCCGAGCGGATCTCGGCGGCGAAGGTTTCTGCCGCGGCGCGGGGGTCGTCGGACCCGTAGATGGCCCTGCCGACTATGGCGTAATCCGCTCCCGCCGCGATGGCGTCGGAACCCTTCCCTCCCTGCGCGCCCACACCGGGCGACAGGATCTTCTTGTCGGGACCGACGACGGACCTGACGGCGCGTATCCTCTCGGGCCTGGTGGCCGGGGCGATGAATCCGTCCACCCCGCAATCCACGCCCAGCTGCGCCATCTCCTCGGCATGCTTGGCCGTGAACATGACCGCTCCGGGATGGCTCATCTCGGTGACCGCGTAGATCTCCGCATCGCCCGAAGCCTCCACGGCCGCGCGGAGGGAATCGTCGCCGGTGAAGGCGTGGACGATGACCGCCGACGCACCCCTCGACACCGCGTTCTCGACGATGAGACGCACGGTGTTCGGGATGTCGGCGACCTTGAAGTCGCAGATGACGTCCGAGAACTCGGACAGACGGGTGATCATCTGGGGTCCCTCGGACAGGACGAGCGGCCAATTTATCTTCACGGCATCCACGATGCCCGCCACGGATTCGGCGACCCTCAGGGCCTTCTCGCCGTCCGTTTCATCAAGTGCCAGGACGAGCCTGCTCTCCTTCCTCATGGACGACGGGACGAATCACGAGAGATATTAAGGCTCCGTATCCTCGGGGGACGCATGCTCAGGAGGATGGAATGCGGATCCGCCCGCTGCGGGAAGGTCCCGGAGGGCTGCGTCAGATGCATCGAGGGCTCGAAGATGGTCCTCCTCGTCACCGGGAAGTGCGGATGGGGCTGCGACTACTGCCCCGTATCTCTCGAGAAGAAGGGCAGGGACGTGGTCTACGCCAACGAGATGCGCGTCTCGACCGACGAGGAGATAATCGCCGAGGCCGAAGCGATGGACGCCAGAGGCACCGGGATAACCGGAGGGGACCCCCTGATCGACATGGACAGGACCGTCCACTGCATCCGTCTCCTGAAGGACAGGTTCGGCCCGGACCATCACATCCACCTGTACACCGCTACGATCGACCCCGCGAAGGCGAAGTCCCTCGAGGAGGCCGGATTGGACGAGCTGAGGCTCCATCCGAGGGACGGGCAATGGTCCCGTATGGAGGATACGAGGCTGAAGGAGGTCGTGGAAGCGGTCCGCATCCCCGTGGGGATCGAGATCCCCGCGCTGCCCCGCAGGGAGGACGACATCCTCGCGATGATCGCATATGCCAGATCGGTCGGGGTGGCGTTCGTCAACCTCAACGAGCTGGAGTTCTCCGAGAGCAACTGGGACATGATGGACATCCACGGATACGCGGTCAAGGACGACGTGTCGTCGGCCGTCGCCGGTTCCGAGGAGACTGCCATGAAGGTCCTGAAGAAGGCCCGCGGGATGGACGTCCACTTCTGCTCGTCGGCGTTCAAGGACGGGGTCCAGCTCCGCAGGAGGCTGATCCGCAGGGCGCTCAACACCACGGAGGCCTATCAGCAGGTCACCGAGGACGGCACCATCGTCAGGGGATTCGTCCGCGGGGACAAGGGGACCATAGTGGAGCAGCTCAGGGAACTGAATGTTCCAGACGAGCTTTTCTGCGCCTCCGGCGACGACGTCGAGGTGGCGCCGTGGGTGCTCGAGAACATCTCGGAGAAGCTCACCGGCAAGGCGTGGCTGTCGGAGCAGTACCCGACCGCCGACGGATTGGAAGTGGAAAGGACCCCCCTCGACCGAGGGGGGCCGTTGTTAAATCGTTTGGAACGAGGGGGTTTCCGGCGATCCGCCGGAGACTCACTCGACGCTGAGGCTCTGGATGTCGTGATGCCTGTTCACGATGTCCCTGGCCAGGCGGAGGTTCTTCCCCGCCTTTCCGATGGCGCGCCCCTTGAGCTTGGGATCGACGGTCACGGTGGCGTGGGTGATGTTCCCGCGCTGCTCGATGACCACCTTCTGAGGCCCGTAGATGTGGAACACGTTCATCACGAACTGCTCGGGGTCCTCGGAGAACTCCACGACCTGGATGTTCTTCCCGGTGAGCTCCTTGAGCTTGATGACGTGCTCGCCCTTCTTCCCGACCGCGATGTTGGCCTTGCCCTTCTCGACGATGAACACGAGCTTGTCCTCGGTGTCCATGCAGTCGATGGCGCTGGTCTTGGTGACGGTCTCGAAGAGGGAGATGTACCTCAGCGTCTCCTCCGTTAGTACGATATCGACAGGCATGTGACATCACAGCGTAAGGATGTTGGAGCTGCCCTTGTCGATGATGACGAGAGCGGACACGGAGAAGGGTTTCCCGCACAGTGCGCCGAGTTCCATGTTGTTCCCGCTGTACACGTGGACCTTGACGTCGAGGTCGCCGGTCAGCTCCTTGCTGGGGCAGTTCCTGGCGAGGACGACCATCTGGGCCTTCCCGTCCTTGACGGCTTTCAGGGTCTGCTCGACGCCGAACTCGACCTTTCCGGTGGTGATCGCGGATTTCAGCGCCCTGCTAATGTCAATCTTCTCATCGCTCATTCTCATTCACTTCCTTTCTTCTTTGGATCGTAAATAATGTTTACAGCGCCGGTACCGAGTGTGACCGGCTGTCCGACGATGATGTTCTCGGTGACTCCCTCGAGAGGGTCGGTCTCCCCCACCATCGCGGCGTGCAGCAGATGCGCTGCGGTGATCTCGAAGGCCGCTCTTGCCAGCACGGAGGACTTCTTTCCGGAGACTCCGTGCCTTCCGATGGCCTTGACGTATCCGTCATTCGTCATGAGGTCGGCGACCAGCATGATGTGCCTTATGTCGACGTCCAGACCCGCTTCTCCCAGGGTGCCCATGGCCTCATGGATGATCGAGTTCCTAGCGGCCTCGATACCCAGGACGTCGGCGACCTCCAGGATGCTGTTCGTCATGACGTTCTCAGTGTCGACTCCCTCCACCTTGAGGACCTCTTTGAGGTTGCTCCCCTCGGTGACGATCTTCCAGGACCCCTCGGTCTTGGACAGGATGGCCCTTGTGATCCCATCGATGCCCTTGATCTTGGCGTTCTTGATGGCGTCGAACATGATCTGCAGTTTCTTGTAGGAGGGCTCGTCGGAGGAGATGACGATCTCGAAGCCGTCCCTCTCCACCATGCCTTTCACGGCCTTGACCTTCTTGAGCCTCTCGACGATGTCGTCCTCGGTGATCCCCTTGGCCTCCATCTTGCGGGGCTCGGGGACGATGATCAGCCTCATGTTGGTGATATCCGTCTCCACGCGGGCGATGTCCAGCAGGGTCGTGATCTCGATGTTGGAGGCCACGAACTTCGCCACGGACTCGTCCTGGGCGGCGGTGCCGATCAGGGGGATGTTCATCGACGGGGTGGACGGGATGCGCCTGGCATCCACGATCTCGATCAACCTCGGAAGTCCCTGGGTGACGTTCACGTTCGCGACTCCCGCGTAGTGGAAGGTACGCATGTTCATCTGCGTACCCGGCTCTCCGAGGGAGTGGGCGGCCATCACACCGGCGGACTCGTTCTGGTCCATCTTGTGGCTCTTGTACATCTCGTCGGCGCGCCTGAGCAGCTCCTCCTTCTTCTCGTCGGAGAGCTCGGCCTTCTTGATGCGGTCGGCGATGTCCACGATGATCTTCAGGGGCAGCTCGAGTCCGAGGGACTCGGACAGCTCCTCGAGGCTCTTCTCGTCGTCCGAGAGGGTGTAGGATTTGACGACCTCCTCCATGGGCTCGACGGGGACGATCTCCTCGACCTCCTTCTTGGCCTTGGACGATGTCGAAGCCTTCCTCTTGCCGATCTTGGCGATGACCGAGGCGGCCTCCTCCTCCATCAGCCCGAGCTCGACGAGCCTGTCGACCCCGGCCTCCGAGATGGCTGCGAGGGTGGTCAGGCCCTTGTCGTTCATGATGAGGGCGACGGTCTCCTCGGAGATCCCCCTCTTGTAGAGCGCGTTCTTGGTGTCCTTTATGGCCATATCACTCGCCTCCTCCCTCGTAGTCGAAGTCCATGTCGTCGTCGGACTCCTCGGACTCCTCGTCCTCGGTGTACTCCATCTCGTCCTTCTCCATGGAACCGTAGTCTCCTCCGACGTCCTTCTCGTCGAGGTGGAGCTGGTCCTCGTAGTCGTCTCCCAGGACCTCGAAGAACAGGTCGTTCAGGTCGATGGCCTTGCCGCGGACGGCCTTGGACGGATCGACCCCGTCCTCTCCGTAGAGGAACTGGACGATGGTGCCGGCGGTGTTCCTGACGGTCCCGTCGGACGTGAGCTTCAGGTCCTCCAGCGCGGAGACGAGCCTCCTCTGCATGTATCCTGACCTGGATGTACGGACGGCGGTATCGACCAGACCCTCCCTTCCTCCCATCGCGTGGAAGAAGAACTCGGTCGGGGAAAGACCGGATTTGTACGAATTGGAGCAGAAGCCCCTGGCGTACGCGCCCAGGTCGCCCTTCTCGAAGTGGGGCAGGGTCCTGCCTCCGTATCCTCTGGACAGCCTCTCTCCACGGACGGCCTGCTGACCGACGCAACCCGCCATCTGGGACAGGTTGAGCATGGATCCGCGGGCTCCGGCCTTGGCCATGATGACCGCGGGGTTGGACATACCGAGGTGCTTCCCGGCGATCTTACCGGCTCCGTCACGGGCCTCTCCGAGGACCTTCATGACGCTCACCTCCAGGGTCTCCCTCAGGGACCTGCCGGGCATCTGCTCGAGGGTCCCGTCCTGATACGACTGGACCAGCTCGGTCACCTTGTCGATGCAGTCCTGGGTGTTGTTGGCGATCTGCAGGGCCGCCTCCTCGGGGATGTCCTCGTCGCCGATACCGGTGCTGAACCCGTGGTTCATGATCGCGCCCAGCGCGATCCTGGTGACCTGGTTGATGAACAGCGCGGCGCGCTCGGAACCGTAGTCCCTGGCGATGCGGTCCAGGATCTTCCCTTTGCTGTTCCCGATCGCCTTGACGTCGATGGTACCGCAGAGGAGCTGTCCGTCCCTGATCTTGACGTAGGCGTCGTACTCGCACTTGTCCTTGACGCACTTGTCGCAGGACTGGCAGATGTTCGCCTTGAACGTGGTGTTGAAGTCGTCCGGGAGCACGGTGGAGAACAGCTGCTTGCCGGTCCAGTACTCCTTGCCGTTCTCGTCGACCATGGGCTCGGGGATCTTGACTCCCGCGACGCTCTTGGGTCCGGTGGTGCCCTCGTTGCCGAGCTTGAACATGATGTTCATGGCCTCGGCGCGGCTGAACCTGGGGTTGCCGTGGGTGAGGAAGTACGCTCCGGTGATGTGGTCGTGGATGGCCCCGATGATGGGTCCTCCGTACCTGGGCGACAGGATGTTCTCCTGGACCTGCATGAGTATGCGCGCTTCAGCGCGGGCCTCGTCGGACTGCAGGACGTGCAGGTTCATCTCATCGCCGTCGAAGTCGGCGTTGTACGGCGGACAGACGCACAGGTTGAACCTGAAGGTGCGTCCGTTCATGATCCTGACGCGGTGCCCCATCATGGACATCCTGTGCAGCGAAGGCTGCCTGTTGAACAGGACCACGTCCCCGTCGACCAGCTGCCTCTCGACGACGTAGTCGATCTCGAGTCCCTCCGCCACGGTCTCGGCGTTGGTCTCGGTGATCCTGATCCTCCTGCCGTCGTTGCGGATGACGTAGTTGGCGCCGGGGATGTACGGGGTCTTCTGGGCGGGCTCGGGTCCGCGGGCGACCAGCTCGCGCATCTTCTCGATGTTGTGCTGGTTCACGTGCACGGGCACGGTGAGCTCCCTGGCCGCGATCTCCGGAACACCCACTTCGTTGATGGAGAGCAGGGGATCGGGCGAGATGACGGTACGGGCGCTGAAGTTGACACGCTTACCGGACAGGTTGGACCTGAAGCGTCCCTCCTTACCCTTGAGCCTCTGCGCGAGGGTCTTCAGGGGACGTCCGGACCTGTGCCTCGCAGGGGGGATGCCGGAGGTCTGGTTGTCGAAGTAGGTGGTGACGTGGTACTGGAGCAGCTCCCACAGGTCCTCGACGATCAGCTGCGGAGCGCCGGCATCGCGGTTCTCCCTGAGCCTCTGGTTGATCCTCAGGACATCGACCAGCTTGTGGGTCAGATCGTCCTCGGATCTGTCTCCGGAATCCAGGGTGATCGAGGGCCTGACGGTGACAGGCGGAACGGCGAGAGCGGTGAGGACCATCCACTCGGGCCTGCAGGTCTCCGGATCTATTCCGAGAGCCCTGAGGTCGTCGTCGGGGATGCGCTCGAGCCTCTCGCGGACCTCTTTGGCGGTCAGCTTGTGGTTGTCGTTGACCTCCCTGAAGGTGGTGGGCTTGTCGAGCTTGATCTTGATCTGCTCGGCGCCGCAGTAGGGGCAGGCGGTCCTTCCGGACGCGTCCTTGGCGGTCTCCTTGGAGTAGTTCTTGAACTCCACGGTGTCCCCGCCGTACTCCTCCATCTTCTCCATGCTGTCCAGGCGGTCCTTGATCTGCTTCTCGTCGAGCATCAGCCTGCCGCACTGGCAGCAGGTGGACTCCAGGAGCATCTTGATGTCCTTGATGAACCCGACATGGATGACGGGCATGGCCAGATCGATGTGTCCGAAGTGCCCGGGGCACTCGTCCACCTTGCATCCGCATGTCTTGCAACGGAGGCCGGGTTCGATGACTCCCATGTGGGGGTCCATCAGACCCATGTCGATCGGGTATCCCTCGTCGTCGTAGGTGTCCGCCGTGATGATCTTGGTGGCGGACATCCTCCTGATCTCGTCGGGCGAGACGCAGGAGAATTTGATCGATCCGATCCTTTTCGTGATTCCTGCTGTCATCTCAGGTCCTCCAGCTGAAGCCTCATGGCGACACCCATACTCAGGAGCTCGTCCATCAGGAGCTTGAACGCGTAAGACGTCTGCACGGGGTAGATGTGGGTGTGGTTCTTGCACACCGGACAGTAGAGAGCCCCGTTCCTGTCCTTGATCGCGATGTGTCCGCACTTCGGGTTGCCGCAGATGTACTGGACGGTACCGTCGGACTCGTCGAGCAGCCTGTCCTTGATGACCATGGCCGCACCGTGACCGATGAGACAGTCCCTCTCCATCTCTCCGAACCTGAGACCTCCCTGCCTGGAACGTCCCTCGGTGGGCTGCCTGGTGAGGATCTGGACGGGTCCCCTGGACCTGACGTGCATCTTCCCGCTGACCATGTGGTGCAGCTTCTCGTAGAAGA